>NZ_CP072453.1:3900000-4200000 GCF_019343475.1 Providencia sp. R33
ACCATCAAATGTAGCACAGAATATTTCTATTCAATCAAGTGAAATTGAAAAATGTATTACACCCAAAGAAACTCTGCAAAATAATAACCTACAGGAAAATATTCTTTATCCGAATAAGGAAATTAATCACTCAATTATACGCTCGGATTTTTCTGTGTTGCCTAATAGCAAGGATAAAAACTTTATTGATTTAAATACTGTGAATTTATTTTTTCCTAATATAAACGATAGCTCCAATAAAACTCAGCTTTCTAAAGGGAGTGAGTTTGCCTTTTTTCAAAATGAAGCAGTTGGGATAAATGATATTCAAGTCACTCTTGATGAGACACAGACAGACGAAAATGTATTAACACAACGTGAGTTTGATGATGAGTTTCCACTGGTGAATATTAATGGGGGGATTGTGATTCCATTTTGCGATAACGCTTTGCCAGTAAAGCCATTATTAAGCCTCAGTCAGGCCGCAGCTATGCCTGAAAATACGCCGCTAAATTTTGGCGTTATTGATGAGCAATATACGGATAATACGCCTTTTATTGAGTTACCCCATGTGGAAAATAATGCTTACCGCACGGTAAATACCGTGTTGAATAGTGATCAAAAAGCCATGCATCATAATGATAACTCTGAGCTACATCATCTGGAAAATAGCCCTCGTGATACGGTGAATATAGATATTGGTAATGACAAAGAAAATGTCTTGCTTGATGGCGATCCACCACATTTTTTGGGTAAAAAAACATTTAATGAGCAATTGCCGTTGAATCAAGCATTAGCTGATTTTAGGCCTGAATTGACGAAAAATGAGAAAAAAGCACCTGTTTTACAAGAGATGGCAGATATTGAAGACGTTAATATCGTCCAGAATCGCCCACCACAGATTAATGCAGTTGGTGAAGTGTATCGCCAAGCTCAGGTTTTGCCATTTCGAGATGCAACAACCCACTCTCAGAGTATCAGTCAAATAGTTGAGCATAACGTGATTTCTCATTTGGCGATAACAAATGAACATGAGCCAAGAACATTAACTTACACGTTCCATCAATGGAAAAACGCACCGTCAGTCACTTTTGAACTTGCGACGAAAACTGAATTGGTTGTGATGACTCAGAGTCGAGAAGTGCAAGAAACCCTAAAAGAAAATAAGCACTTACTAAATAGTGAACACGATGTTTATTTTCGACAAGAGCAGCATCAAGAACGTGGGCAACATCACCAGCAGCGGGAACATAATCAACAAGAAGAAGATTAAGTATGTTGAAAATAAGGCGAATTAGCCAACATGAAAAACAACTAAAAACTTGGGAGAAGCAATACCAAGCAATTGCAATTCTCAATAAAGATAATGTAGAAAAGCGTTACTTTAATGTGTGTTTAAAAAATGATAACCAGCAAATCCAAATGATGATTGATGTACATGGCTGGTGCCAACACCGTTGGCCTCATTTAGCGCATTATGCATGGCAGGGGGTAGATGATCAAAGCGTGTGCGAAATATTCAAATTTGAAAATCACAATAAATCTTTTTTTACCACTCAGTTTTATTGCCATTCAGTAGATGTTGTTAATCATAATAAAATTGAAAGGTTTGGTTTATCTGTATTCGAAAATCAACTTGGCACGGTATTGATAGATGCGCCATTTGAAGGGCTACCCATTCGAAATATTGCACATTATTCCTATGACAATCTATTACTCTCCATGGATTGGGTTTTAGGGCACAGTACTATCAGTGTGTCGCTATTAAGTTCTTTAGCGTTAGGAGATGTACTGTGTATTCAACAATTAACCTTAAACATGAAAATAGCTGGGCAATTATTCGCACGCTTTCAAAAACAAGAAGAGGGACTATTTATGATTGAAGAACTCATTTCAACAGAAAATAACATTCAATCTACAGAAGATTATCAAGATGAAGTTGTACGCCCATTTAATATTAACGAAATGAATATTCAACTGAGCTTTGTATTAGGAAGCACGAATATTAAAATTAATGAGTTGAGTGATATTCAGATAGGTTCTGTTTTTTCAATTGGTGAAAATAAAGAGCGAGAAGTGAAAGTCTATGCTAATAAACAGTTAATTGCGGAAGGTGAATTAATCTATATTGGGGATGGCGATGACTTAGGTTTGGAAATTACTCGCATTATTAGCCTTGGTGATAAAAGAGTTTAATATGCCAACTGTTCCACAAGAAATTCCATTATTAGCAATAATTGCATTTTCCACATTACTCCCTTTTGTGATTGCAGCAGGAACCTGCTATTTAAAAATATCTATTGTATTGGTTATGGTTCGCAATGCGATGGGGGTACAGCAAGTTCCTTCAACGATGGTATTAAACGCCATTGCATTATTATTATCTATCTTCGTCATGATGCCAGTTTTGCAAGATGTGAATAATTATATGCGCCAAGAAAGTGTGGATTTTAGCAATATAGACTCTATTGACCATTTTGTGGATGACGGATTAGGGCGTTATAAAACCTATTTGCAGAAATATTCAGACCCGCAGCTAGTGACTTTTTTTGAGTCCATTCAGCAAGGGCGCAGTGAGGAAGAAATAAGTGCGGATGGTACTGCGCCAACACTTTTTTCATTATTACCTGCCTATGCATTAAGTGAGATTAAGTCAGCGTTTCAAATTGGTTTTTATATTTATTTGCCCTTCGTTGTGATTGATTTAGTGATTTCCAGCATTTTACTGGCACTAGGCATGATGATGATGAGCCCTGTCACAATATCGGTGCCTGTAAAACTGATTCTTTTTGTAGCGATTGATGGCTGGACGCTGATTTCTAAAGGGCTTGTGATGCAATATTTTGAATTAGCACAACATTGACGCGAGGTAATAAGATGGATGAGATTGTCTATGCCAGTAATAAAGCGATGTTATTGATTGTTATTTTATCGGCGATCCCTGTCATTGTTGCTACGGTTGTTGGGCTATTAGTGGGGTTAATTCAAACGGTCACGCAGCTCCAAGAACAGACCTTACCTTTTGGGGTGAAGTTGTTAGCGGTATTTGGTTCTTTATTTATGATCTCAGGTTGGTTAGCTGACAAGGTGATGAATTACGCTATTGAGGTAATCACGACTGCAATTCCCGCGGTGGGGCTATTTTAATGAGCCAGGAGTTTATTTCGCTGGCGTCATATTTATTTTTTCTCTTTCAACAGGGATTGATTAAATTGGCACTTGCGTGGCTACGAATCGCCCCGGTGATGTTTTTTTTACCTTTTTTAAGTAATAAGTTGCTTAATAGCGGCATGATAAAAAACTGTGTGGTTGTGTATTTAGCTCTCGGTTTATGGCCATTTTTCTCCACAGCAGAAGTTCAGTGGGAACGCATTGGTTTGGTTGAAATTTTTCTTTATGAAATCACTATTGGCTTAGTGCTTGCCTTCATATTGGGTTTACCTTTTATGATAGCGAATATCATCGGGGAATTAATTGATACTCAGCGAGGGGAAACCATTAGTAGCATTGTTGATCCTGCAAGTGGGGCAGAAGCTTCGGAACTTGCTGTTTTCTTGAGTTATATCGTGTGTATGGTTTTTTTGGCTCAAGGTGGCATGTATCAACTCTCAACGATTTTTGCACAAAGCTATCACTTATTGCCGTTGGGGCAGGGATTTTCTTCATTTAATAGTTTACCCCTAGGTGAATGGATGAATAACATGGTTGTAAAAGGTGTTATTTTAGCTGCGCCCATTATTGTGACATTGTTTATTACTGAAGTTGCCTTAGGACTATATTCTCGATTTTGCCCACAATTAAATGCATTTTCATTATCTTTAGCAATAAAATCGACTATTGCATTTATTGTGTTTTTACTTTATTTCCAGAATGAAGTGCCTGATATTTTGGTCAATATGATTTCATTATCACCATTATCACAAATATTCCTCTCAACGTAATAAATTTTAATATGGGGGAAAACGATGGCAGAGAAAACAGAAAAACCAACCGACAAAAAAATAAAAGATTCTGCAAAAAAAGGACAAAGCTATAAAAGTAAAGATTCGGTAGCAGCTATTGTGCTTATTGTGAGTGCTTTTGTTTTTGATGGGATAACAAATTTAAATGATTTGGCTATATTAACGAAAAAAATATTAATTTCACCAACGAATATTCATATAGACACGCTATTGTGGGAGTTTTTTTCTATTTTCATTCGTGTGCTATTACCTATTTTATTAGCCTGCTTTTTAGCAGGAACATTGGTTTCATTACTACAAAGTCGATTTAGATTAGCCACTGAAGCAGTAAAAATTGACTTTACGAAACTTAACCCAATTGCGGGGTTTAAAAAAATATTTTCGCTTAATTCACTAAAGGAATTAGTGAAAGCATTTTTATATTTACTTGTTTTTGCAATATCAGCGGGTGTGTTTTTTTACCTCTGGCGGCATGAGATTTTTATGCTTTATCGTACTGCACTCGATGGCATGATCAGACAATGGGCGAGTCTGTCAGCGACGTTTATTATCGTCTTTTTAGCCGTTGCATTATTGATAATAGTCATCGATATGATCACCGAATTTTTCTTGTTTATTAAAAATTTAAAGATGGAAAAACAAGAGGTTAAAAAAGAATATAAGGATAACGAAGGGGACCCTCACATTAAAAGTGCGCGTCGAGGCCTGCATCAAGAGTTATTATCTGAAGAGGTGAAATCAAATGTCCGTAACTCAACGTTTGTGATGGCCAATCCAACCCACATTGCATTATTAATCTATTATGACCCTGATATTGCACCACTCCCTTTTTTATTTTCTAAAAGCCGTGGGTTACAAGCAAAAGCAATTATTAAATATGCTGAAAAACAGGGCGTCCCTGTCGTTAGAGACATTCCGTTAGCAAGAAAGATATGGCGCTCTTATAAAAAAGATCGGTTTATTGATGAAACTGGACTAGAAGAAATAATGAATATTGTTTCGTGGTTAATTCGCGTTGAACTTATTCGCATGGGAGTAGATGTTGATAGTTTGCTTGAGGAAGAAATTGATAAATAGACGACTAATTTATAAAGCCAGATGAATGATAAATATAATTCAATAAATAAAATCGTTTTTTTAAAGCCAAGGTTTTTTTGATTAATTATGATAAAAAAGTTTATTTTTTCATCATATATTAAATTTTAACACAAAGGTAAATATATGAGTAATACATTGCACTTAGAGGAGCAAAATGTCGATATGGAAGCATTGCTCGGAAATATTACTACTGCTCTGATGGAAGGTTCGACTTATAAAGATATTCATGGGATCCCACAAAGCACAATGGATGGCATTTATTCTTATGCTTATGAATTTTATCAACAGGGTAAATTAAAAGAGGCGGAAACCTTTTTCCGTTTTTTAAGTATCTATGATTTTTATAACACAGATTATGTCATGGGGCTGGCTGCGGTATATCAGTTAACTAAGCGTTATGAAAAAGCGACGGAATTATATGCCTTGGCTTTTGTGCTCGCTAAAAATGATTATCGCCCTTTATTCCATGCAGGTCAGTGCAATTTAATGATGAAAAAAGCCAGTGCAGCAATTCATTGTTTTGAGAGTGTTTTGGAAAGCAGCTCAGAAGCAGATTTACGAAAAAAATCACAGGCTTATCTTGATGCGTTAAAAAAGAATGTCGAAAAAACGGTTTCTGAACCGAGTAACGATAAAGCTTAAAAGGAGGAAATATGTCTCATGTTACAGGCTCAAGTACAGATAGCCGTATCCATAATATTCACCAGTTTTTGCAAGGCAGCAACCCACTAGGTATTGCGGAGGATAGTGCCAAAGCGCTACTTGCTTTAGAAGAAGCATGTGGGGAGTTAGCATCGAATGAGCAGGTAAAGCGTTACCGTAATGAAAGTAGTACGCCTAAACTCACTCCCCCTAAAATGACCCGAGCGGCTGTTCCAGCCCTAGCTCAAGCAGAAGCAAAACAGGAAACCAAGTTTAATGCGAATGCGACACTGATTGAAGCATTTGCATCAATACGCCAATTACTCCATGACGGAAATATTAACGCGCTCAATAGTCGTTTACAGCTAATCAACTTTGAATCTGAATCATTACGTCATAAAGGAAGCCAGTTATTGGAGAGTTTTTCTCAAAGCACATCAAAGCTGGCTGAATTAACGAACACGGTTGATAAAAAACAAAAAGAGATTGCCGCTGCTCATGAGCAGATTATGACGATAGATACGGCACTGACTAAAACAGAAAATGGCCTTCAATCCAATGGTGCACAGTTACAAACAGTACAAATGCAATTGGATGAAGTCGAGCAGTTAATGACACTCGTCCCAACGCCACCGATGACCTTGGAAGATAAGTCAACGGCTAAAGATCTGCTCAGAACAAAAAATGAATTATTGGTTTCATTGACGCAGTTAACCAACGAAATTCAGCAACTCTCTTCATTGAAAGGGCAACTTATTGAACAGCGTGTGGTACTAAATCAAAAGATTGATATTTTCGATGCGGAACTCGTCAAAACGCTAAACCTTTCTGTCGATGTGGCCAAAGAATCTTCAAACCATAGAGAAAACCTGAATACGTTTATTGATGAGGCACCGCGCCTTACTGAAGTTGATGGTGAGAAGTGGGAAAACACCTTAGCACTGTTAACGATGCTGACGGCACAATTGAAAAAAGCGATGAATGAAGATTCCTTGCGCAATATGAAAGAGCAGGAGGAAACGATGATGAAAATCAATGAAGCCTCTCGTAAAGACTCTGACAAAAAAGCGAAAGAAGCTGCAGAAGCGGAACGTAAAGCCGCGGATTCAAATAAAGCGGCATCTTGTGCCAGCAAAATTTTTAGCTATGTGATGTTAGCCGTTTCAGTTATTGCCACAGTGGCAACCTTTGGGGCGGCATCCCCATTAATGTTAGCCGTTGCCGCGATAGGGATCGCCATTTCAGTCGCTGATATTGTATTAGAAGAAACAGGGCATGGAAGTTTGATGCAAATGCTCGCCAATGAAATATCAATTGGCGTGACTGATATGTTGGTCAGTTTTGGGATGGATGAAGATAAAGCAAAGCAAATTGGTAGTATTGTCGGCATGATCGTTGCTGCAATTGCTTTTTTAGCTATCTCCTTATTTTCAATGGGATCAATGCTCAAAAATATTGCAAGCACGGTTAAAAATGTTGCTCAGTTAGTGCTAAAAAATGTGGGGAACTTACTGAAAAGTTCGCTCAAGGCAATACCCAAAAATTTACTTAATGCGCTCAGTAATATTGGTAGTAAGGGCATGAAAATGGGGGATTCTGTCGCTGATAGTGCGGATAGCATGGCAAAACTGACCCAGATGACTAAGTTAGCCGATAAATTTGATGATGCAGAAGCATTGGCGAATACCGTTAACCATGTCACGAACAACATCAAAAAATCCACTCATTTGGTGTCAATTGGTGGGCAAATGGTCAATGTGGGCGATGCCGTTGCAGATAGTGCCTCAAATGCGGCGAAACTGTCTAAATTCGCCAAAATAGCGGACAAGTTTGATGATATTGAGGACTGGGCGAGTACTGCAAATCAAGTGACCAACAATGTGAATAAATCCTCTAATTTAGTCTCAATTGGTGGGCAAATGGTGAATGTAGGGGATTCTGTCGCAGACAGTGCAACAAATGCGGCAAAACTGACCAAGTTTACCAAGATAGCGGATAAATTTGATGATGTAAAAGATGCTTCAAAAACAGTTAATCAATCTATAAATCAAGCTGATGACGCCGCAGATATCACATCATTTACGGATACCTCTGTAAAAAGTGTGAATACCCAAAGTGCCACAATGGCACGAGTGGAAGTGGGCATGAAAGCGGCTAGTGCGGGTTTATCTATCTCTAATGCGGCAACAACGGGCGGGCTTCGCCTTGATTCCGCAGCGAAGGCGCGAGATTTAAAAGAGTTACTGGCAGGAATGATGCTAAATAGTGATGTTATTGAGGCAATTACTGAAATCATCAATCAATTAATTAAAGCCATGTCAAAAAACCATGAACAATTTGATGAAATGTTCACTGGAATGATGTCGTCACTGAAAGACTCTTCAAGCCGTAAAGCTAACATGTTAGCAGCGCGTTATGCCTAATTTAATTAAGGGAAAACAAATGGATATTACAAATTCTAAAACCTATACACCTGTGTTATTAACGTCAACTGCGTTAGCCCATTCAAATAAAGAAGTAGAACAAAATAGCACTGTAATTGGGGTACGTAAGGATATTGATTTACAGGTGCTTTCATCAAATATCGCAGCACTGAGTGTCGAAAAGCCAGTATTAAAAATGGGGAATACAACGATTGATACTGAGCAGTTATTAAGTGCGCTGGGTCAGTTAGGCTCGGAAGAAAAAGCGGCATTACTGGGGGATATTCGTCAGTTTTTAGCCATTACGCCAGAGCAAATGCAGCAAGCTGTATTGACCGTGATGACAGAGGAAAAATCTGCGATTGAACAGGTTTTCCAAGATGCACAACAGCCAGATGAAACGGAAATAAAACAACTTTCCCAGGCAATTCAAGTCATGCTTGCCAGTTCTTTTTTTAAAGAGACTTTTTCGAAGCAGTTAGACTCAGGAACGGAGTCTAACAAGGCGATATCAGCAGCAGAGGTGAAATCTAGCCAGTTTGTGGGGATAGCAAGCAGTGATGTGTTGATGGAATTGATGAAAATCATTCGTAAAGTGGTTGCAGAGCTAAATATTTCAGATCGCCGGATTAGTTCTAACTTTTTAATCTTAAGTGGGAAGATGACGGAAGCTGCGGCGGAATCGACGATTAAAGAAGGCAAGGAGATGTTTAAAGGCGCATTAATTGGCTTTGCGACATCGATGGCAATCAGCGGTGCAGGTGCTGCATTTCAATTAAAGTCGCTGCGCACTCAATCACTATCAATCAAAAATAACTTGGTAAAAGCTAACCAAAATAGTGCGAATGCAGACCGTTTATCAGGGATAGCGAACAACAGCAATATGACGAAAAGTGCCAGCCCATTAAGCTTAAAAGCAAAAGATGGTAGTACGATTGAGATGGTTGATACATCAAGTGCCTCACAGCAAAATCTTGCGGCGAAACGTAGTACTGAATCGGTGCAGCGTACGAATAAATTAGGGTTAGCGGAAAGCCAAGAGCATGACCGTATTATGAATAAAACACGAACGCACAGTAGCATTGCAGAGCAAGGTTCTCGCCTATCAGACAATGCGGGGCAAATGGCAACATCCGCAAATCAGATTAATGTCAAAGAAGAAGAAGCGAGTAAGATGCGCCAGCAGTCAGTGGCGGATATCGCACGTACTGTTTCTTCGGATAAAGACAAGCAAATTGATAAAGATAAAGACCTTGTCAAACAAATGCATGAACATTTACGAGACATCCGAGAAAGCCAACTAAGAACTATGCAGAGTATGGTGAGGGGCTGATCGTGGAAATCACATCGAATAAATTTTTGGCCAGCCAGCGGGCTCACCATAACTTTACGCTGGAGGTCCCTGTGACGAATACTCCCTCTATTGAAGGGGTATTATTGCCAAGCGAGACCGCGGACCCTTATGAGCAAGCAATGCAATTTGTTCGGGAAATAGGTCACCCAACCGTGGGATCTCACTTTCATGGCGGGACGGTGAGCGGTGATTTAAACCGTGTAAAAGCGCAGATGCAAGCAGCAAAGCGTGAATTTAACCAAACGGAAGATTTCGTTAATGGACTCAGTGCAAAACGGGATCAGTACAGTGCGGTAGCGGATGGGCGAACACATATTGCTCCATTAGATGGATTGATCCGCAATATTCATACAGGCTACCAAAAAACGTATGGAGACATTATCAAGAAAGCCACTGAATATATGCAGGAAATGAATACTGCTATTGCGACAATGAGTGATTGTATTCTTGAGGATGGGGGATCACTGAAACTGTTAATTCATAATTATGCGAAAAAAATAGACAAGAGCGCCAGCAAATATTTTGGGCTGAAATACTCAGGTAGTGACCCTAAAAAGTACTTTCCAAGCTGGAACCCTAGCCATAATGATATTACTCCGCTTATGACGTTTAAGGGGAACCAAGAACAATATCATTTTTGGGATAAGAAGTTATCATCCCAGGGCCTGATCGTTAAATATGAAAATGATTATATAAAAATATTACCCGATCCTAAACCGATAAAAGAAATATACAGGATCATGGATGATAGCCCTGCACCATGGGATCAGAGTGATAAGGTTCTCGCACAAAGCGTACAAAGTTTCCAAACTGCGATTGATAGCCAAAAAAGCGCAATTAATAGCGGTGTTTCTCGATTGTTGGAAACATTTCGGCAAGATAATAGCCATTTCGATACACTCGTTCAATTACTTATTCAGTTAATGAAAGACCTTAATCAATATAATAATGGATTAATAAATATGTAACTGGTGTTATTTTTTATTTATCTTTTCTATTTTCTATTCTAAAAATTAATCACGTTTGTGAGGAATTACTATGCCCAGTAGTATTACAAGTTCGATGTTATCGCCACAATCTACATTATCATCAGTAAAAAGTCAGTTTCGCGATATTAAAGATTTCCCATCACAAATATCATCGATAAAATCAGTCGGAACAGAAGGAGAAATACGTGCCAATACGGAGAGAAAAACCAATAAAAACATCCTGTTGGTAACAAAGGAAGATCTACATAAATGTAATGGCGAGAAGCAAGTTAATAAATTGATTCAATTGTTTAAAGACAACCCTTCATTAGCGACACAAGGGGTAACGACAGAAATGATTTCGCATGCTTTAAATTCAAATGGGATGGGGAATTTAAACCAGCAATCACTTCATTATCGGCCAGAGAGTAGTTTAATTATTTTAACACTACTTCAACCAAATGAAATGGTAGATGGATTACTCGATTGTGCGGCCAGAATGATTAAGGATATGCAGACGTTATCTAGTAATAACGATAAGAAAATTATTCGGGGATCGGTTAATGAGTTTGATAGAAAAATAAAAAAATCGTTATCAAAAATAAACGAAAACAATTTCTCTGCGATGGAGAATAGATTTAAAAATGAATATATAAAATCTGAATTTGAAAAATTATTAATGCCACATCTATCAGAGGGAGATATAAAAAATCTTTCAATTGAAGATTGTTTACTTTCAACTCAATATCAACAAAAGCAAAGTGAAATAGCAGAACTCAAAAATGCGTATCAAAAAGATGGAATAAACCCGTCCGTTGATAAAGGCTGTTATATGAATAATATGTTTGGGATATTAGAAGAATACTTAGAGATAGTGAAAACACTGACGGTGACCGTTGGTTGGGAAGATAAAACACCGACGCCTGACGGTATAAAACAAAGTACAGACAATAAGGCACAGTCTCCTGATGAAATCGACGGGGTCAAGCTTCCACATGAAAAGGCAGAAAATTTGCCGAATTATACGTCAAATAGTCATAACACAACGACCATAACGAATTACTTTAGTTCTCCGCTCAGAGAGTCGATTAAACAGGCGACTAATCAGAACAATGCAATGGGTTCAGAACCTCATCAAGAGCCCCAAGCGGCAGTGGAAAGTGAAGGTGCTTATCATCAGTGGTTTGATGATACGGGTGCCCTACCACAAAAGGGAGATCAGATAGGTGTCAAATTACCGCGTGTGGCCTTAAAGATTCAGGCTCAAGAACCTTTACCAGACTACGATTTTTTTCATCATTCTGCTCAAAATAGCCAAGAGATTGACACCGTTAAATCACGTCATTTTATCGAGCCAAGTCATGTTGATGCTCCGTGGGAACCTTCGTCTACTCAGGAAGAAAAAATAGTCCAGTCGACTAAAGATCAGTTTAAATTAGCGACGGAATTAGCGCAGAAAAATAGCCAGCCAATGGATATTAAACCTAAAATGGGTAGCCATTACGGCAGCTATTTGATCGACAATAAAGTGCCGAATGGGGTAAAGCTGACCCATAATAGAGAACCTGTGCAGAATAAATCCCCGAAGCAGGCAGAGAGTGAGTCCTATTTAGCGATTAAAAATGCCTCTCACTATAGAACATCGTACATGAATAATGACGATAAGGTGGTATTGTCCGCAGAAGGGCTAATGACGCGTAATTTAAATGAAAAATTAGCGTATATAAATAAACTACAAGGTGAATAGAATGAGCGTTTCATCAGATATTCATTGGCTGTGGTTATCAGAACAAATTCAGCAAATCCGAACCTATTCAGGTATTGCGAATAACTTTACCGTGGATTCCGCATTAATTGCAGATGTGCACATTGATTCACTTGAAATGTTGGAGCTGATAACCGCGATTGAGCAATACACAGAAGTTCCTCTCCAAGATGAAGTTTGGATGAAATGGTATAACTTACAGGATATTGTCAATTATCTTGCCCATACTTTTCCTTCTTTCCCCTAATATTTAGAAAGCCGCAAGTCATTAATTTGCGGCTTTTTTTTTCATTTTGCCATCATAAAACGATGGGTTTATGCATTATTTATTCTTATTTTGAATAAGTAAAAATAGATATATTTCTTTAGGCTATATTTAATTTGAGTTTAGTGGCATTTATATCAATGAGCTAACAGCAAAATTAACTATTTTTTATAAAATAAAATTAACATTAATTTTTCATGCCTTGAAATCGATCACAAAATAAATAGTTCAACAAATGTAATGTTCGAAATAATAATTTCAATTCGAGAGGTTGAAATGGTCACTATTTCGAGCAGGTATCAGTTTATTCAAAAGGTTGCTATTGATGCAGGTAAGTTAGCGGTTGCTTATTACCATCAACGTGGGCAATTAAATATTGAAAAGAAACAAGGTGATGGGCAAGACCTTGTGACGGTTGCGGATAAAAATACAGAAAATTTTATTCGTGAAAAAATTAATCATCGTTTCCCTGACGACGCCATTTTTGGTGAAGAAGGCGGCTTTTCACAAGGAAAATCAGGCTATACCTGGGTGGTTGACCCCATCGATGGGACTAGTGCTTTTATTTTTGGCCTTGCCTCTTGGTGCGTTTCCATCGCGCTGCTTGATGAGCACAAAAATACGGTGATTGCGGCAGTGTATGACGCCGTCCACGATGACTTATTTCATGCAATGCAAAACCATGGCTGCTATTGCAATGATACACGTGTGAATGTTAACCCTGTCCATTCTCTGAATGCTGGCTTATTAGGTGTGGGTATTTCAACTAGAATGCCACCTGAAACTATTATTCCATTTCTAGATAAATTACTCCACGCTAATGGCATGTTTGTCCGCAATGGTTCAGCGGCATTGATGTTAGCTTACGTTGCGGCTGGCAGGCTGATTGGCTACTTCGAACCACACCTCAATTCTTGGGATTGCCTTGCTGGGTTGTTATTAATTCAAGAAGCGGGCGGTATAACCAACGATTATTTCTCTCACCCCGATTTTCTGATGAAAGGAGGTTATGTTTTAGCGTCGAGCCCTGATGTCTATCAACAGCTCGATACGTTCCTTCAGTAATTAAAAAAATAAAATATTAAAATAATTAAGAACGATAAAAGGGCAACAAAATGAGTTCTAAACTTTCCTTTTTTGATATTAAAAGACTCCCGATTGGCAAGGTCCCTCTCTCTGTACAACGCGATTTATGGCTACGCAAATTTATGGAACCCTTCTTGGTGATGTGTCTCGCCTACACAGGGATCTACTTTCTACGCTATAACTTCAAAGCTGCAACCCCGTTCATTATTGAACAAACAGATTTTACGTTGAGTGATTTAGGTACCGTGGGGTTTGGTTTCTCCATTACCTATAGCTTAGGGCGGGTATTGCTCTCCTATTATATTGATGGGAAGAATACCAAGAAGATACTCAGTTTCTTGCTATTGCTGTCCTGTGCATCTTCATTCGCGATTGGGATGTTTTTGCTGTCTTCAGGCCATTCACTAGGGATATTTATTTTCCTCTGGGCGCTGACTGGATTATTCCAAGCACCGGGTGGGCCTTGCTCAAACTCAACCATTAACCGCTGGACGCCAAGAAAGAACCGTGGCCGTTATATTTCATGGTGGAATGCGTCTCATAATATTGGTGCAATCTTAGCAGGCCCTATTGCTTTGTTTGGGATGGAATACGCCTTTAACGGCAATGTCGCTGGGATGTTTATTTTCCCTATTTTATTTGCCGCCGTTATTGCTACGTTTGGCCTATTTTTTGGGAAAGATGACCCGTCTGAGCTTGGGTGGAATACGCCAGAAGAAATTTTTGACGAGCCTGTTTCTAAAGCAGATACCGCGGCAGAAAGCATGTCTAAGCGTGATATTTTCGTCAAATATGTGCTGAAAAACCCTGCCGTTTGGTTTTTATGTTTTGCGAATTTATGTGTGTATACCATTCGGATTGGGGTGGATAACTGGAGTGTGGCGTACGTTAAAATGGCGCTCAACTGGGATGATATTTCTGCGATTGGTACAATCACTGCCCTTGAGCTTGGTGGCTTTTTAGGCTCGCTAACGTGGGGTTATGTTTCGGATAAAATGGGTGGAAGGCGTGCGCTACTGGGTATGCTGTGTATGATTTCTGTGATTTTCCCATTGATTGCTTATCAAAATATGACCAGTGTTTGGGGAATCTATATTGCCTTGTTTTTTGAAGGGTTCTTTATTTTTGGCCCTGTGATCCTGATTGGTATTTCTATCATTGGGTTTGCGCCAAAATGTGCCACTGCGGTGGTTAACTCAATTCCTGGCTTCTTTGGTTACCTATTCGGTGATGGGATGGCAAAAGTCCTCGTTTCTCGCATTGCAGACCCAAAAGGAGATGGTATTTCATTGGGTGGTCTCACATTGCATGGCTGGTCAGATACATTCTATTTATTATTTGCTGCAACGGCGGTGGGGATTGTGATGTTAGGTGTTGTCGCCATTTATGAAGAGCGGAAAATTCGTTTAGATAGAGCGGTAGAATAACGGTTTTTAGAGACTCAACCTCTCGTGCCTTAGTGGGTTCGGGAGGTTTTTATTTCTGTTTTTACCTTCAGTCATTTATTCCTGTATTTTCAGTCATATAAATTTCATATTTCTATCATCAAGTGATAACGCTCACAAAATAGGATTACCTCGTTTGCTTAATTCTACGCGCGTAGACTATGCTTTAAGTAAATAAAACCACAAGCTACATTTTTTGATTAATCGGCTTTGCGCCAACACCAAGGGTTTATGACTATGGTCACACAATCAAATGTTGAGACTAATCAACAAGCTGCACAAGAGCGGTTAAATACGCCTGAAGGGAAGAAAGATTTCCGTCGGGCGATTTTTTCATGTTGGTTAGGAACAACCATGGAGTATGCGGATTTTGCTCTTTATGGTTTAGCTGCAGGTATCATTTTCGGTGATGTTTTCTTCCCTGATGCGACACCGATTATGGCATTACTCTCAAGTTTTGCAGCCTATTCTGTCGGGTTTATTGCTCGTCCGATTGGTGCACTGTTTTTTGGGTGGCTCGGCGATAAACATGGGCGGAAAATGGTCATGGTGATCACCATTGCGCTGATGGGCCTATCCACTACGCTTATTGGGGCAATCCCTAGCCATGCCCAAATTGGTGTTTGGGCTCCCGTATGCTTGGTCATCTTACGTTTTGCTCAAGGTTTAGGGGCGGGCGCAGAACTATCGGGTGGTACCGTGATGCTCGGGGAATATGCTCCAGTGAAGCGCCGCGGTTTAGTATCTTCAATCATCGCATTGGGATCAAACAGTGGCACATTGTTGGCATCAATGATTTGGTTGATTGTATTGCAATTAGACAAAGAGAGCCTAATGTCATGGGGATGGCGCATTCCGTTCCTTGGCAGTATTTTAATTGCATTAGCTGCGTTATTTATTCGCCAACATATGCGCGAAACCCCCGTATTTGAACGCCAAAAAGAATTGCTCGCAGAAGAGCGCCGTAAAGCATTGGAATCAGACACTATCATCCATGCTGTTGATAACCGCTCATTTTGGCAGAAAACGCGAGCATTCTGGACAATGGTTGGCTTGCGAATTGGCGAGAATGGCCCGTCTTATCTTGCTCAAGGTTTTATTATTGGCTACGTCACAAAAATATTGCTGGTAGAGAAATCCGTTCCCACTACTGCGGTATTAATCGCATCAATCTTGGGGTTTGCCATTATTCCATTTGCGGGTTGGTTATCTGACCGATTTGGTCGCCGTATTGTTTACCGCTGGTTCTGTTTCTTATTGATGTTGTATGCCGTACCTGCATTTATGTTGCTCGATTCCCGTGAGCCAATGATTGTTATCCCAACGATTGTGGTTGGAATGGGGTTAGCATCACTGGGTATTTTCGGGGTACAAGCGGCATGGGGTGTTGAATTGTTTGGTGTGCGTAACCGCTACACAAAAATGGCATTTGCTAAAGAACTTGGTTCTATTTTATCGGGTGGTACAGCGCCTCTGGTCGCTGCGGCATTATTGTCTTGGACAGGGCATTGGTGGCCAATTGCGATTTACTTTATGGGAATGGCGTGTATTGGGCTTGTGACAACATTCTTTGCACCAGAAACGCGAGGTCGTGACCTTAACTTGCCTGAAGATGCCATATAAGTGGTATATAAAAGCCCAGACGACTGCTATTCTTTGGAGAAAATAAGGGTAACAGAATAAGGAATGCAGAGTGTCTGATGCAAATAGCCGTAAAGTGACGCGGGTAGATGTTGCCCGCGAAGCGGGAACATCGGTTGCGGTGGTCAGTTATGTGATTAATAACGGCCCCCGCCCTGTTGCGGAAGCGACAAAACAAAAAGTGTTAGCGGCAATCAAGAAAACGGGGTATCGCCCCAATGGGATTGCCAAAGCACTTGCATCAGGCAGCACGCAGACTTACGGGTTAGTGATCCCTGATATCTCCAACCCTTTTCTGGCTTCGATAGCCCATGCACTACAACGGGAAGCCTTTAAACATGGCCATGTTTTATTACTTGGGGATGCTGGCGACTCGAGGGCTCGTGAAAAAGAGTTAATCAATAATTTGCTGTTACGGCAAGTTGAAGGGCTGATTTACACCAGTGTTGATAGGCATCCTTATATTGACCTGATTCAGTCGTCAGGTACGCCATGTGTGATGCTTGATAGGGTAGAAGCCTCTGAAGGTGTGAGCACTATTCAAGTGAATGAGAAACTCGCGGCTTATAAAATCACCCGCCATTTGATAGAGCATGGTTATAAAAATATTGGCATTATTTGCGGGCCAAATGAAATGCTCAATACGCAAGACCGCTTGAGCGGCTGGCAAGAAGCGTTAGAAACATCAAGCCTTGAAGTGCAGCAAAAATGGATTTTAGCGGGAGAATACTCCCGTGATTGGGGATATCAGGCGATTTATCAAATGCAAAAAGTCGGTTTACCAGAGGCCATTTTTGCGACGAATGAATTACAGGCTTTCGGTTGCTTAAAGGCGTTAGCGGAGCTAAAAGTACGAGTCCCTGAGGATATTGCACTGGTTTGTTTTAACGGTACCGTTCAATCTGAGTATACGGTTCCTACGCTGACAACCGTCCGCCAACCCGTTGATAAAATTGCTGAAAAAGCGATACACATCTTACAAAACTGGCCATATAAAGAAGCCGTCTGTGAGGTTGAGTTTGAATTACAGATTGGGCACTCTTGCGGGTGTTAACGATTTAATATTTCAGGGAAAATTATGCGTGTAATTATTGATTGTGATCCGGGTAACGGGGTTGCTGGCGCGAATGTCGACGATGGGCTCGCACTTGCACTTGCGATTGCGGCACCTGAAATCCAGTTAGAGATGATCACCACGGTTTCTGGTAATACGCCTAGCAACGTGGGGTATAATGTTGCGAGCCATTTGGTGCGCTCATTAAACGAAAATATCCCCGTCTATCGAGGCGCATCATCCGCCCTAATCGAAGCTAGTGCGCCATGGCGGGAGCAACTAGACAACGGTGCACAAAGAGCGAAGCTTACTCATCTATGGGACAACCTTCCTTCTGTGCCAGTGTTACCTGAATCGATTCCTGAAGCGGCTTTACGCATTGGTAAATTAGTCTGCGAAAACCCAAAAAAAATTACTATTATCGCCATTGGCCCTCTAACCAATATAGCGATGGCGATGCAGTTATTCCCTGAGCTTGCTGAAAATGTGGCTGAAATTATTATTATGGGTGCGGTCTTTAATGTGCCAGGTTATGTGAAAGACACTAACTTTGGTTTAGACCCTGAAGCGGCTCATGCAGTATTAAACAGCGGCGCGAATATTACGTTAGTTCCTATGGATGTGACGGTACAAACCCAGATGGTGCATAGCGACCTCGATAGGTTTGCTGAGCTCGCCTCGCCATTGAGCCAGTTTCTGGTGAGCACCATGCGACCATGGATAGACTATTCGCGAGCAACACGGCAGCTTGCTGGGTGTTGGATCCACGATGTATTAACCGTCGCATGGTTATTGGATAAAAGCGTGGTGACTTATGAATTGCAGCAAGTGGATATTGAGTTACAAGGGGCACTTAGAGGGAAAAGCTACCGTCTTGAGCCGTTGCGACTACGTGTGGGGATCCCAGCGTTAAAAACGAAACCCATCAAGGTGCTGCAATCAGTTGATAATCAAAAACTATTAGATTTAATCTTTCAAGTTATTAAAAATTACTCAACAATAAAATAGCGCCAGTCGGCGCTATTTTGTTTTATAGCTATGCTACGCACCAGATTTTTGCATAACACCATGGGCAAGGTTGCCTTTATGGAAGCTAGCATGCCTTGGCGAAATACGCGCGACAGCTTCAGCGGAGCAAGACGCATCAACTAACACAAAGCTCGCATCGTCCCCTTTTGCAGGCCACACCTGCGTTCCTTTTTCATCCAACGGCAGAATATTGCCAGTCGCGATTGCTAAAGAACGTGATAACGAAAGCTCGTCAGGGCGGGTATAAAGCTGCGCGTATAAATTAGCTTTTTCCAGCATATCCCCTAGGCCAAATGGCGACCAATGATCAACCACGCTATCGGTTCCGGTCATCACAAATACGCCATTTTTATTGAGTGTCTTCAATGGCATATGCAGTGTGCCAATCGGCACGGTCGAGGCAATGGTGATTTGTTGTTCTGCTAGCTGTTTTGCCGTTTTTTCGGCTTGCTCAGGGCTAAGTGTAGCAAGCGCAAACGCGTGGCTGATGGTGACTTTTCCACGCAAGCTGCGGTTTTCATCCACGGTTTTAATCATATACTCGATAGCGGCAAAACCCGCAGGGCTGGTTTCATGTAGATGAATATCGACGCCTTTATTGTAATCCAAAGCGATTTGGAACATGGAATCGAGGGATTTTTCCATCGCCCCATCGACGTTGGTTGGGTCTAAGCCGCCGACGTAATGAGCACCTGCCTGCATGGCTTCACGCATTAATGGCTCTGATTTAGAGAGTAATAACCCATGCTGCGGGAACGCGACAATTTCGCAGGTTAAATCTTGTTGATGCTCAGCCAATACTTTTTGTAGCGCTTCTAAATTTTTCAATCCAGAAACAGGTTCGATATTGCAGTGGCTGCGTGCAATGGTGGATCCTTGGGATTGGATCAAGTTGATCAGCGCGTGCGCCCTTTCTTCGGTGAAAGGTTGCAACTCGGGCAACATTTTTTGCTCAAGTGCGATCATATCCATAATCGTTTTACCTTCGCGAGAAGCAGGGGCTTGCCATGGGCCACCGTAGAAGGTTTTATCGAGGTGAATATGCATATCGCGAAACGCAGGCAACATCAATTTTCCCTGTGCGCTATAGGCATTTAAGGTGCTATTAGCATGTTGTTTATTCGGTAGAACCGCAACAATTTTACCCTGATCGATTTCAATGGTTTGCAAGGCCGTTTTCGTACCGACTACCGTTGAATCGCGGAAATTAAACCCTGTTTCAAGTAACACATCATCGAGGTAGTAGTGCTTGTCGGTGATACTTGAAATAGTGGATTGCCCTGCGGGTTCGTTTTGTGCATTGGCGATACTCGACATCGCGCCAAACAAGGTGCAAGCGGCAGCCACTTTTGCGCCTGTGGATAGGAACTCTCTTCTGCCGGATGGTCTTTCTGCTGTCATAGAAACTCCTTTTTTGGATGGCACTTAACCGCCCAGATCATGTTCAAACGATCTGGGAGGCAATTTAACTGTGAAATGGGCAGTTAATTCGCAGATCCCGATGAGAAGATCCGCGAATTGAATATTTACCCTTTAACGATATGGGTACCGGTTTCGCCACGTAGGGCTTCAGGCAATTTTTCAGGGGTGGTGATAATCACACGCTTACCGCCGTTGGCAATAAACGATAGGCTTGCTTCAATTTTGGGCAACATGCTACCTGCAGGGAAATGGCCTTCTTCCATATAGCGCTGCATATCGCTGGTGGAGGTTTCTCCGAGGGCTTTTTGCTCTGGTTTACCGAAGTGAATACACACTTTTTCAACACCCGTGGTGATAATCAAAATATCGGCGTTCAGTTCTTTGGCGAGCAACGTAGTTGATAAGTCTTTATCAATTACCGCATCAACGCTTTTGTATCCACCATTTCCGTTATCAATGACAGGAATCCCCCCACCGCCAGCCGCAACGACCACATAATCGTGCTCTGTTAAGGTGCGGATGGCTTTCGATTCAATCACTCGCTTTGGCTCTGGAGAGGCAACAACACGGCGATAACCGCGGCCAGAGTCTTCCACAAAATGCCACGTTGGGTTGGCTTGTTGCAGCTCGTTGGCTTGTTCTTGCGTGAAGAATGCGCCGATTGGCTTAGTCGGTGCGCTAAAGTTCGGGTCGTTTTTATCCACTTCTACTTGTGTGACAACCGTAATCGCTTGGCGATTATGGCGTTTAGCTAGCACGTTAGTGAGTGCTTGCTGAACTAAATAGCCGATCCCACCTTGAGTGTCTGCAACACAGTTAGCGAGGGGCGTTAATGGCAAACCTTCGGTTTCATGTGCGATTTCTGCACGGCGTAAATCCAGCCCAACTTGAGGTCCATTTCCATGAGTCAAAACAATGTTGTAGTCGCCTTCAAGCATGTCACTAATATGGTGTGCGACTTCTTGGACGGCTTTTTCTTGAGCTTCGATAGACTGGCTGTTGTTATCTTTGATAATACTGTTGCCCCCGATGGCAACAACCACGAGTTCTTTCATTGTTAATATTTCCTGATACAGAGAGTTCGGATAGTAGGTGTACAGCGCACACCTACTAGGCAAGGTTGGCTACGTTACACTGACTTGCTGAGCTTCTCAGACTTTTCAGCTTGTTGTTCTTCAACCGATTTACGGCTATCTAAAAAATGCTTGAGTACAAACAAAGCCGCCATCATGAGGTAAGCGTAAACAAACATCAAGGTTGAACCGGTTGCAATTCCTACCGCTGGGGAGTGAATAATTCCGAAGAACACTAATACGGCTCCCACGGCTGCGGCAATCGCACCACGTAATGGTTGATTAAGGATAGCGAAGATAGCGATACAACCCCACAGCATACTGGCTAATGGTGCCCCGTTACCTAAGTGCACAAGACCTTGGTAATAAACGCCTTTGTGTAACAGAACTTCCGTCCCAATCGCGCTTGCAGAGGTGCCTGCGGCGCCCATCACACTATTCACCATGGTGAGTGCCCAGTTGGCGATCCACGGGAACAGGCAGATAAAGATAACAGGGACTTCCACTTTCGGCGTTTCTCGCACCACTTGGTTAGCGGTAACAACCCCGATAAATACCAGAATTGGCACGATAGCGGTCATTGGAATAATGGCTAACATGAATGCGCCGATACCGAATAACGGCACGATAAACATCGTGATACCGGATGCTAAGGTATAACCCACGCTTGCGCCCATTGCTTTCCAACCTGCGTGACCCACGTAAACAGTGACAGGGAATGGGTTACCCATAAAGCAACCAACGGTGGAAGATAAACCGTTCGCTAACATGACTTTACGTGTGTTGTATTCATCACCCGCGGCGTGCGCACTTTCAATGTTTTCAAGGTCAAAGATATAGTTTGCGAGGCCCAGAGGTACCGCTGATGCTAAGTATGGCAGTGCGTGTGGTAAACCTTGGAAGAAGCTATCAATGTGGATACCTGGAGGGTTAAAACCAAATGATGCCATTGAGTCTTTAATCGCTTCGGCACTTTGTAAGCCAGAAACCCATGCTAATACGGTACCTGCGATCAGCAGCAGTAAACCGGTTGGGATGCGAGCAAAGATAGGTTTTTTACCGAACCAGTTAATGAAGATTAACAGTAAAACCACAAAAGAAACGGTCGGTGCTTCAAACGCTTGCAGCATTGGGTTCATCGCCAGAAGCAGTAAACCTAAGCCAGACAAACAGGATAACAACACGGTACGTGGGATCATCTTACGGATGGTTTCACCTAAGAATGAACCACCCACTAAAATCATGGATTCCACAAAACACCAAACCAAGGCGATTTGAATGGCAAACTCGGCATTCTGCGTGGTTTGGTACACGGGCATGATAACTAAGAACGTCACGGTGAAGATGGACGGGGCACTTGGGCCAGAAGGCAGTGCAGTCACATCATTTCGACCAGTTTGCTTGATCATTTGCTGACCAAAGTAGGCATAACTGATGCTGGCGAGTAAAACGGCGAAGCCAAAAGCGGGAGCGATACGGCCGTAAACAATTTCGGATGGGATCCCAACGACGAAGATTAATAAGCCCATCATGGTGAGGAGGTTGGTCAGGTTATTGGTCATTAAGCCGAAGTAGGCCGCCAAGTCACCACGTTTCCACTTTATATTAAGTATACTCATTTTAAGTGTTCCCCTGTATACCCGTCATACTTTGAACTGCAGCGTTGTTGGCTGCATTCACTCGCCCTAGTTACATACTGATGTATGCTCCTAGGGTCTCGTTTACTTGCCGCCTAGCTGCAATTCAAATTATTTAGGGTATGTCCCTCTATGCTTTGAGTTACAGCACTGTTTTTCAAATAAAATTAATCAGGGTATATGTCTCTTTAACTTTATTACCTAACCGAAGTTAGGCGTTATTTTTATAAATGGAAACTAGGCGTATTTTTCCGCGTAAGCCAACATCGCTTTTTCAAAGCAATCAAACGGCGGGTGAACAATACCTGCTCCAATCATACCGATACCTGCATCTTTATGGGCAATTGCTGTGTTGATGACAGGTAAAATACCGCTAGCTGAAACTTTCGTAATATCAATGGCTGTTGGGATACCCATAAAGCCGAGTAATGGGATAGTCACATTCGGGTTTTCACCCAGTGTGATTTCGCGCATCTGACGAGAGAAATCCACCGCTTCTTCTACGGTACCGCCAACTAGTGCGACGATTGCGGGTGCTGTTGCCATTGCAAAGCCGCCGATGCCATAGGTTTCAGTGATTGCAGAGTCACCGATATCTAAACCTGAATCTTCAGGTTTATAACCCGCGAACATTGGGCCGATAACTTGCTGTGAAGGGCCTGTAAACCAATAACCTGGTAACCCACTGATACGTAAGCCGAATTCATAACCATTACGAGCCATGGTGGTGACCACGGTGCTGTATTCGATACCGTGTGCTGCATCCATTGACGCTTTACACATTGCCATCCATGTTGGGCCTGAGAAATAATCGCTACTTGCGACGAAATCAAACACGTCTTTTTGCTGTGCGACAGAGAAATCAGTTTGGATAATCCCCGTGGTCAGTGCTTGGATAAGCAATGTGGTGCCCGCGTTATTACGGTTATGGCACTCATCTCCCATATGTAATGCTTGCGCTAACATCAAACGCAGGTCAATTTCACCAACGATCTTCATGGCATCACGCAACATTGGGCCCAATACATCGCGCATCCAATTCAAACGGTCGATAACGCTTTGGTCATTTGCTCCCATACGCAGGATTTTAGCCATTTGCTCACTGAGGTTTGTGAACGCGCGGTTGCCGTAAGTTTTGTTTTCAACGATATGCATAAACATCGATGCAGACGTCACACCTGCCATTGAGCCCACGCAATCATGTTCATGGCACGGAGAGAAGATAATCTCACCCGATGCGGCAACACGCTCAGCGTCCGCTAAATCTTTCGCGAGACCTTCAAAGACCAAAGCACCTGTTACTGCGCCTTTCATCGCACCGCACATGTCTTTCCATTCCACTGGCGGGCCTGCGTGTAAAATGGTGTTTTTAGTCATACCCGGTACGACATTAATGGCTTGGTCGTAACCGATTAATACAGGTTGAGACTGAATAATGCGTTCGAGAGCTTGTGCGTTAGCGGCTTCAATTTTTTCTTGTAGCGCGGCATTTCCTTCGATTTGGTCGAGAGCACGAATAACCGCAACGTTGCCTTGTCCTGGTGGCGTCCATGTTAAATGTGTCACCGGAACATGTTGTTTTTTCAGGTCATCGCTGAACATCTCAATACCCACATTGATGACACTTAATGGTTGATTAAATAATGTAGTCATTATGCTTTCTCCCCTTTCCACACAAACTCACGTCCCAATAACCCAGTATTCGTGCTGCTGCTAGCCCAAATTACACCTGCGTCAGTCAGCATTTTGACCTGCGCATCCATATTTGGCGTGTCTTGGTCAGTGCCCAGTACATAACCTAAAATTTCTAATTCACGGCCATCTTTTTTGGCGATATTTTTGGCTTCTTTGATAGCATCAATCATCACGCCAACAGGGTCTTCGTGAGAACCAAAGCCAAGGACAAAGTCCATCATGATGACGCCAACTTCTGGGTCGCGGGCTTCTTGCAGTAAACGCTCAATACGGTTTGTTGGGTCGATCATTGGGTGTGGTTTACCATTGGTAAAGTCATCGTCACCAAAGTCGAGGAAGGTGTGGGCAATACTTTTGTTTAAATCCTTTAAGCGATATTCAGGGTTTGGCTGGATATTACTGTAAACATCGTCATATTTTTCCAGCGCAGCAAACATGGCCTCATCACATAGCGTACCGCCACAGAACAGGCCGCGAATGTATTTTTGCTCAGGTTTGAGTTTGGCTCTCACTTCATCGATTAATGGTAGATTCAGTGGGTGCAGGTCTAAATCTTCTTTGCGAATACCCGTTAGTAGAACCGCTTTCAGTGCTGCTTCTTTAGTACCTTGAGCAAAGGTTAACCCCGGTTTATCATCAGGAAGAGGTTGGCTACCTAAGAAACAGACAACAACGGGTTTATGGCATTTTTCAGCTTGCTCAAGCACTTTTTTCGCAACTGCCGGTGCTGGTGGCTTAGAAATCAATGCGATAACTTTCGTTTCTTCATCCGCATCAAGCATCTTCAGGGCATCGATCATCATGATCCCGCCGATTTTTTCGCTAAGATCACGGCCGCCAGTACCGATTAATTGAGAGACACCTGCACCGAATTCGTGAATACGTACGCTCAGTTCTTGGCTACCTGTGCCCGATGCGCCGATAATACCAATGCTGCCACGGCGTACATTGTTACCAAAGCACAGTGCGGTGCCATTGATAATCGCCGTTCCGCAGTCCGGGCCCATCATTAATAAGCCTTTTTTGCTGGCGAGCTGTTTCAGAGCTAATTCATCTTCAATGGAGACGTTATCCGAGAACAGCATGACGTTAAGGTCATTTTCTAACGCAATGCGCGCTTCACGAGCGGCAAATTGCCCATTCACAGAAATCACCGCTAAGTTGGCATCGGGGATGTGCGTTTTTGCGGAGTTGATGGTGGCGTATTTTGCTTCATGGGAGCCGCCGCCTTGGTTTTTCTTATTAAATAATTCTTCGATAGCAATTAATGTTGCATCGTTGGCTTCATCACTTGGCCCTTTAATCACAATCATTAAATCGCCATTTTTGGCTTCTTCTAATTCAGTGGTTAATAACCCTAAATTACGCAGAACGCCTTTGTTCATCTCCGTTGCCATTGCAACAAAAGCTTGCTCAACATTATCGAGCTGATTGGCTTTAGTTGAAATAGACATCAATGACACAGAATCAAAATAGGTATTTTTCTTTATGACAACTTTAGTCGACATATCTTTCTCCGAAATAGTGAGTGAGGTACAAAGCGTCGCGAAGGCCAAATAGCATGTCGCTGCCTGAACTCGACCCGATATTTAAAATCTCTAAAAATTGTGGATAAATATTTGTCTCTTGCGCACCAACTAATGACTGAATTAATTGCTGCATATTTTCGCGATATTCTTGGTTTAAGGCCTTTTCTAACGTGATGGCGCTAATGGGGGTCGTTTGGCTTTTGCTTTGTGTTATCCCTTGATAAAACGCAGGGAATAAAGCTGAAGCGGGGTGACCTTTTAATAACAAAAATGCCATTAACCCAACTAAATAATCATCACCAGAAGGCGTAAGCCCAATACCTAACCCAACAAATTGCTTAATAATCTTGGTAATACTCTGTTGGTCTTTGTTTATTAATGATTCAATGAGATTTAGACGTAATTGAATCAATTGTTTTGATACGGTTAAATAAAACAAGTTTGTGCCCTGATAATTAAATAGGGAGCTTGAGTTATCCTGTAAAACAAAATCCAAACTTTTAATTTGGTTTGCTATATATAATAAATAGTTTTCTTTAATTAACTTCTTAGAATCAAAATTAATAGTTAACGGTTGCCAGTGTTTACATAAAGAAAATGAAATTGTGTAATTTTCACCAATATTCCATTCTTTATTTGATAGATAAATAGGATCCCCTTCTTTTAATGTTAAAAGAGAAAAGTCTGTATTTATTAATCGGCAACTATTTGGTGCATTATCTAACGAAGAGCAAAGTAACGTATAAAGGGTATTCTCTACCGTAAAATTAATCGCTTTATTGAATACCTGCTCTATTTTTCCTAAAGACTGCGGCTGATGTAAAAGGTTGAGAAAATGGTTATCAGCCGTGAGCCCGTATAATATTTGCCGATGGGATATGGATGCGTTCACGTGCCTCCTTATCTCTACTCGTCACACTTCAAGTTGTATGGGTGTCGCCTACATGCAATTTGAATTATTTAGAGTATATGGTTTAGTTACGCTCCAGCAGCAACCAGTAATTCAGCAATTTCGTGATAGCCTTTTTCACGTGCGAGTTCTAACGGTTTTTTGCCGTATTTATCCGTCATATGCGGGTTGGCACCATGTTCTAGTAGCAGCTTAACGATTTGCTGTTGCTTCTCGCCACCGTCATTTAAGACGATAGCTTCAAGGAGCGGAGTCCAGCCCACAAAGTTGGTGTGGTTGACGTTAATTTCTGTTTTTTCAAGCAGTTCACGGACTATCTCAACGTGGCCTTTTTCGCTTGCAGGCGTGATCCCGACACCACCAAAACGCGTTAATAAATCTAAATTTGGTTTTGCAGGTAACACAAGGCGTAATAACGTTAAGTCGTTATTCAAGCAACTTAATAAAAATGGGTTAAAACAAGTTTGGTCTTGTTTATCAATATCCGCACCTGCATTAATCAGAAAAGAAACACATTCATAGTGTTTATTGAGACTTGCATTCACAATGGCAGTACGACCTTGGCGGTTGGTGGTATTAATATCCACACCTTTTTCAATGCAATTTTTTAATAACTCTAATTGCCCTTTTTCAGCCGCAGTTAAAAATTCTTGAGCGAGTGTGCTGGTGGTCATTCTTTTCCCCTTAGGTTGGCTTATTAGTATTGCCAACATAGATAAAGACAATTTAAAGATTATTTATGATGGTTAGAGCATACCAATTGCGATTAATAAAAAGAATCCATTTAAATTTAATTCATCAATGAGAGGCTCTATTGTTGAATTGAATTCAATAATTAGCCTTTTTTGTGCGTGTACGCATTATTTTTTATCTTTTTTTGAAGTTTTTTGCCTATTTTTTACTCGTTTTTATCGATTGTTTTTGATAAATGGGAAATCAGAATAAGTCATTATTCTGTTCTGTGACGCACATCAAATTGAAGGTTTTGTGATTGTTAAATTTGTGATTAATTTGATCGTAATCAGGGTAAATGTTAATACTTGGTTTGGGTATTTAATTCAATAATATTAAGTATTTTGATTATTAATAGCCCTTCAGCTTTCGTGGTTTAAATGACGACTTAAGGTAAATGAGATTAAAACACTTCTTCTTGGCAATTATTCTGTTAAGCTATTTAAGAATCGATTGAAAAATAGCCTGAATTTCAATCTATTGAATAATATTCACATAAAAAGCTAATTTGATTAAAATTAAAACACGTTGGGAAGGCGAGTATGAACTCAATTTTTACTGAAGAAAATTTATTGACCTATACCACCGCAGCCAAATTTGCGAGCTTCAGTAAAGCTGCAGAAGCGTTAGGCATTACGACATCGGCCGTGAGTTATACCATTAAGCGCATTGAAACTTATTTAGATGTTGCATTGTTTATTCGTGACACTCGCAATATTGAATTAACGGAAGCGGGTTATTATTTTTATCGTAAAGCAACGGACTTACTGAATAACTTTCATTCCATTCAAAAAAGTATTTATTCTATTGAGCAAGGTATTGAAGCGCGAGTACGTATCTGTATTAACCAACTTTTATATACCCCTTACCATACGGCTAAATTACTGCAAATCTTAAAGAGGCAATTTGCCACTTGCCAAATTACCGTCACTACTGAGGTGTATAACGGCGTGTGGGATGCGATTATTAATAACCATGCAGATATTGCGATTGGTGCGCCGGGAACATTAATGGATGGCGGGGGGATAGATTATACGGAAATAGGGGCGATCCATTGGCAGTTTGCCATTGCGGCAACACACCCACTCGCATTAATGCCAGAGCCTATTGCCGAAAGCCAGTTGCGTCTTTACCCCAATATTATGGTGGAAGACACCGCAGACACGATAAATAAACGAGTCGGCTGGTTATTGCATGGGCAAGAAGCGATACAGGTGCCAGACTTTAATACCAAGTGCCAATGCCAGATATTGGGCGAGGGGATCGGATTTTTGCCAGACTATATGGTGAAAGAGCATACCAAGAGTGGCCGGTTAGTGGTCAAAAATATTCAAAACCCGCGGCAAGATTCCAATATGTTATTAGCCACGCAGCATTCCGCTACAGGGCAAGTGACTCAGTGGATACGTAAATCATTCACGGACAATGGGGTTTTAGCCGATCTTTACAGTGACTTGCTAAAACCCATTAGTAGTTGACTAGGCGGCGACCCTCTTGCCTTGTCTAAAATGGCATTAATTCGAGACCATCAAAGATAAACAACCCTTAGTGCGTGGCAACTGCCAACGCTTTATTGATGGCATCGGGGATCACGCTTCCGTGACTTTTGCCCTCAAATAAAGTGAATTCGCAGGTTCGCTGGTGGGTTTGAATTTCAGTGCACACTTGGCGGGTGCTGATCCAACTTTTGCGGTTTTGGTAATTTTGGACTTGCTCTTGCGTTAATTTGGATAAATCAGGGGTCTCTTCTAAGCCACCCAAGGTGACAAAAATAGGCGCTGCAGCTTGTTTTTGCGTGAGTTTCTTGAGCTCTACCATTTCCCCTTTCCCCCACCACAATGACGGGCTTGCCGAAACATAGTACTGAAAATCATCGGGTTTTTGTTGATAGGCCATTAAGGTGAATAACCCACCAAAGGAATGACCGAATAAGGTTTGTTTTTGCTTATCAATAGGAAATTGTTGCTCAGCCCAAGGGCGCAATGTTTGGCTGATAAACTGGTACAGCGCAGGCGAACCGCCACCATGGCTAAAGTCTTCCCCAGATACAGGCGGGGTATAATCATAGGTGCGCAAAGCCTTTGGAAAGGCTTCATCAACGGGGTAGCCGATGCCGATAATAATCGGGAGCGAGTCTTTATTGAGTGTTTCCACCGCACGGTTGACGACTTTTGGATATAACCCATTTCCATCAAGCATATACAGTACAGGGCGCTTTGCCGTGACGTTATACGGCACAGCACTGTAGATGCGTAGCTCACGGTCGCCATAAGCCATATCCGTCTGTTTAATATCGTAAAATTGTGCGACGTTATCATCCAAAGGTGGAATACTTTGGCTAGGGCGAGCCATTACGCTGGTTGTTATGCACAGTAGTAGGCTAGAAATTAGGAGTTTATTCATATACTCGTCATCCTTCAAGCTGCATGGGTGTTGACTACGCTCAGCTACCCGAATCACATACTTTTGTATGCTCATCGGGATACCTTCTCTTGTCGCCTACATGCAGCTTGAATGGTTTAGCGTATATACTCGTCATCCTTCAAGCTGCATGGTTGTTGACTACGCTCAGCTACCCGAATCACATACTTTTGTATGCTCATCGGGATACCTTCTCTTGTCGCCTACATGCAACTTGAATGATTTAGAGTATCGAATAGGTAGCCTACAAAAATTAAAATTAGAAACTGACGTTAACGTTCGCCCAATAACGGCGACCATCTTCCACATCCCAGTTTCCATCTACTTTATCAATTTTAGGGCCTTTTTCATTACCAATATTGAGCACCGCAAAGTTCTACTTGGTATTTTTCAATAACTGATAAGTTGCACCTACATCCATGGTGGTATAGCCGCTACGGTAACGAGGTACTTTTGAACCGTTGCGCTGTGCAGCCCACACTTGTTCACCGGTATATTGTGCACGCGTATACAGATTGAGATCTTCGTTAAACTGCCAATCTAATTTCGCGTTAGCCATATGTTTTGGTGTTTTATCCAATGGGTAGCCTTTAAGTGAAATACCATTACCGAGTTTTTCATCATCACTTTTACGTTCTGAATCAGTGTAGGTGTAGTTGGCACTTAGCTTCCAGTCTTTAGCAATTGGAATACCTGTTGCGACTTCAACTCCTTTAACATTTGCCTTGCCGACATTGTCATAAGTATAGAGATTCAGGTTTGAAAGCGGGTCTGGATTGCCCGTGTTATAGCTGGTTAACTTGTTTTTAAAGTCAGTATTAAATAGGGTTAGGCTCGCATCAAAGCCAGATTCATGGTTATAAGCAATGCTGATTTCTTCACTGACGCTTTTTTCAGGTTTCAGGTCTGGATTACCATAAATAATCCCATTTCCACCTTCTGTAGAAGTGCCATAACCTTTACTGACCTCACGCAGTGTTGGCGCACGGAATGCAGATGATACGCCACCTTTAATGGTGATTTCGTCAGTTAGATAATAAACCGCATAACCGCGAGGGTTCCAGTGGTTACCGTAAGTTTCATGGTGATCTAATCGTAATCCACCCGTTAGAATGAGGTCATCAGTTGCAGTAAATTCGTTTTCAACGAATAAAGCAGATTGGTCGACACTCATGCTGCTATTTTCAAATTTTCCTTTGGAAACCAATGAACTGTCTTTGAGTTTTGAGTATTGGTATTGACCACCGACGGTTAAGATGTTGTCAGGTAAGAACGCAACAACTTTACCATCTACCACTGTGTTAGTAATTTCAGGTACACGGTCTTCATAGCGGTATTCAGTCAGCTTAGTGATGGCATCTTTAATTTCTGTTTTGGTTTTTTTCTTCGTACTTTCTTGATAGACACTTAACTCTGTATTAAACGAATCCCATTCACCTTTGTAAGTCAACGCGGCGTGGTTTCGGTTATTGTAGAGTTCGGTTTTTTTATTATATTGTTTTGATTGCCCGCGCATTTCATATTCAGCAAGGGATTTGCCCGGGGTTTCTTCTCTTTCTTGCAGTGTTCTACCTGCTTCTAAAAGGAAGGTTTGGTTTTCAGTTGGTGTAAAACTTAACTTAGCGGTGAGGCTTTTGTTGTCTTTTTTGTAGTGGCCATCTGTAATTTTATCTTCCTGACGATAATCACCACCACCGTATAACTGTAAGCCTAATTTATCTTTAACTAATGGGCCTGATAGATAGAAGTTACCGTCGGTGGAATTACCGCTATCACTGTTTTCTTGGATAATCGCACCTGTGGTTACGCTGCCGTGCCACTCATTGGTGGTTTTCTTAGTGATGATATTGATAACACCACCCATCGCATCGGAACCATACAGGGAAGACATTGGCCCACGGATCACTTCAATACGCTCAATGGCTTCGACAGGTGGCATAAAGCCCGCTTCAAAACCACCGCTGCCATTTGGGCGTGATTCACGGCTGTTTTGGCGACGGCCATCAACCAGTATTAAGGTGTATTCACCGGGTAAGCCACGGATATTAATATCTTGTTTATTGGCTGAACCCACAATACTGACACCTTCTACGTCTTTAACCGCATCAGCAAGGTCGCGCACAGGTTTATTTTGTAACTGTTCGGCGGTGATCACCGTGATACTGGCAGGGGCATCGCGTAATTGTTGTGAATAACCCGATGCGGTGACGATAAGTTTGTCTGAATCTTCTGCTGCTGTTGTACTAAATGAAGTCAAAGCCGCGCAAATACCCGCGGCGACAAGTGTGTAGTGATGTTGCGTAGTCATAGTAATCCCTAGCAAATAGAAATGAGAATGATAATTATATTGTTTGCGAATACTATCACTAAAACATATCGGAAATAAATGATTGGTGAGCTAATTTATGGTCAATATTTGATCTCAGTTAATAATTTTCCCGTATAGCAAAAATGCACTTGATAATTTTTGCCAAGCTTAACGAAAAATTAAGGTTTAACTTTGGTTTATGGAGTTTGTGGTTAAGCGAAATTACAGTAGCGCGAGCGTCTACTCGGGAATTTTATGACTTATGAAACACTTTTTTTTAGCCATTTCATTATTTTTCATTTGCTTGAATACACAGGCAGAGGAAATTCGCCTAAGCGTTACAAACCCAAAAAATGTGATGACAGTTGATGTCGTCAGCATTCCGGGCAAATTTGTGGCAAAAAACGAAATTTCAATTGGTTCTCCACTGCAGCAGCAAATGGTCACTGCGGTGTTTGTGGAAGAAGGGGAATGGGTTGAAAAAGGGCAGTTGCTCGCCACGTTGGAATCACCCATCCAAAGTGCAGGGGTTAATCAATTAAAAGCAGAAATTGATAAAGCTGCCGCATACATTAAGCAACAAGAAGCGCTCAGCGCCCAATCTCAACAAGAGTTGCAACGCTTATCACCGTTGGCAAAAACAGGGGTGATTTCGGCGAATGAATTTGGTAAAGCCAAATCAGAAGCGGCCGCACAGAGTGCATTGTTAACGGCAAGCCGTGCGGAACTGCGCCAACTCAAAGCCCAGTTAATGCGTGAACAAAGCCAAGAAGACAAATCGAAAATTATTGCGCCTGTTTCGGGGGTGATCAGTGAGCGTCATGCGATGAATGGCACGCTGTCAGATAACAGCTTGTTATTTAAGCTGATTGAAAATAATGAATTGGAATTTGAAGCGCAGGCACACCCTTCAGAGCTTTCTCGCATTGTAGGCAGTAATCCCGTCGTGATTAACCTTGATGAAAATCAATCAACATCGGGTAAATTACGCTATTTGTCGCCAAAAATAGATGCATTAACCCAACTTGGGAAAATCCGTGTGGCGCTGACTGAGCCAACCAAACACGTGCGTCTAGGTGAAACAGGCACCATGGTGTACAGCAATTCACCGCGCGAACAGCTATCGCTACCTTATAGCGCTATTCGTACAGAGCCTAATGGCGAACGTTTTATTTTTACCGTGGCAGACGGCAAAGTGGCGAAACAAAAAATACAAATTGGCAAAGTTCAGCAAGGGCGAGTGGAAGTGTTAACACCATTAGCGCCAAGTTTAGAGGTCGTGGCTTATGCACAAGCTTTTTTATCGGATGATGACACTGTTGTGCCTGTAAAGGATAGCCAATGAAATTACAGTTATCTTCTTGGGCCATCACGCGGCCGATCCCCACAATAGTGATGTTTTTAGCATTAACGATCGCGGGGTTATTTTCATTTAATCAATTACCCGTGACTGCCAACCCAGTAGTGACGTTCCCGATAGTCACAGTGACAGTGACCCAAGATGGTTCATCGCCAACAGAGCTGGAAAATGCAGTCACCAAGCGGGTGGAGCGCGCGGTGTCTGGCATACCGGGTATTCGCCATATTACCTCTTCGATTAGCGAAGGCGCATCGAGCACCACCATTGAATTTGACCTCAGTGTCGATGCCCATGTTGCCACCAATGATGTGCGTGAAAAAATGGGGCAAATTCGTGGAGAGCTACCTCAAACAATAGATGAACCGCTGATTAACCGCATCGATGTCGAGGGTGGAGCGATTCTACGCTACGCCGTTTCGTCTGAAACCGAATCTCTCGCGGATTTGTCTTGGTTTGTGGATGACACGGTCAGTAAGCAATTGATCACGGTACCAGGGGTGCAAAAAGTCAGTCGCTTAGGGGATACCGAACGCGTGATCCGCATTGAACCCGATGCGAACAAACTCGCGGCGATGCAAATCTCCATAGCCAGTATTAATGAATTACTGAAAAACAATCACCAGAACTCGGCTGGTGGTAACTCAAAATATAATTCGTTGCAGCATACCATCCGTGTATTAGGTGAAAAATCGACCGCGGATGAGATTAAAAATATCATGTTACCCGTTGATAACCAGCAATCGGTACGATTGGGTGAAATTGCCAATATTTATGATGGCCATAAGAATGTGAAATCTATTTCGCAGTTCAATGGTCAGGATGTGGTCGGTTTTGCGGTTTATCGCGCTAAAGGCTCCAGTGACACCAAAGTAGGGCAAGGCGTCACTGAAGCGGTCGAAAAATTGCAAAAAGCGAATCCAGATATTGATATTCGCCTGATTTCTTCAACGGTTAAATATACAGAATCGAGCTTCTTTTTAACGATTCAAACCTTATTAGAAGGGGCATTTCTCACCGTCATTATCGTTTTTTTCTTTTTGAAAAGCTGGCGTGCAACGTTGGTGGCGGCAGTGGCATTACCGTTATCGATTTTGCCGACCTTTTTTATATTGGCGCTGTTTGATTACAGCTTGAACAGTATTACGTTGCTGGCTTTGACATTGGTTATTGGGATATTGGTAGATGATGCCATTGTTGAAATTGAAAATATCCAAAAGTATATCGAGCGTGGCGAGCGCCCCTATTTAGCGGCATTAAAAGCGTCTGATGCTATCGGTTTTGCGATTGTCGCAATCACATTAACCATTGTGGCGGTGTTCTTGCCCGTCAGTTTTATTGGGGGCTTTGTTGGGCAGTATTTCGTGCCATTTGGTGTGACAGTGTCAGCAGCAGTGCTCTCTTCATTGCTAGTCGCTCGCTTGGTGACGCCTTTAATGGCCGCTTATGTGTTGTTACCACAAAAGGGGGCGCACGATGGTGCGAAAATCCCGAACTGGATAGCGCGTTACACGCGGTTTTTATTACTCACATTAAAGCACCGAAAATTAGCGTCTGCATTGGCAGGGAGCTTTTTAATCGGCTCTGTGGCGGTGACCAGCTTGTTACCCGTCGGTTTTATGCCTGATGGTGATATCAGTATCAGCCAAATCAATATTGAGCTGCCACCGGGTACGCCGGTTGAGCAAACGCAGCAAAAAATGAATGAAATAACAAAACAGTTAAAAGATAGGCCTGAAATTCTTTCGACGTATACGGTTGCTGGGATCGCGGACGATTCCGAGGGGGTTGCTCAACATAAAGGTGAAATGATCCTCACCCTCGTAGAACCAAGTGAACGTGAATTATCACAAAAGCAATTTGAGCTTGAAATATCAAAGTGGTTAAGTGAAAAAACAGATGCCCGTTATACCTTTAGCAACAGTAATGGTGGCAAAGAGTTCTCCTTAATGTTTACAGGGACGAACCCTCAAGAGCTTGAAGCATCAATGCAAAAGCTGCGTGATGCGATGGCGAAAGTGGAAGGGTTAAAAAACGTTCAAGTGCGAAAACCGCTATTACGTAAAGAACTGATTATTAAACCCAATCTAGTGGATATTGGCCGAGCAGGCGTCAATGTTGAGGAAATCGCTAATACGTTACGTATTGCGACTATGGGGGAGGCCAACTCACGCAGTGCCAAGTTTAATTTACCCGACAGACAACTGGCTGTGCAGGTGATTTTACCTGAGCATCAACAAAACAATATTGATGTGCTGAATAATCTATATGTGAATAGTACAGGGGAGCAAGCTGTACCGCTGAAATCGGTCGCTAAAATCGATTCCAGTGATGGGCCTTCACTGATTGAGCGAATTAACCGACAACGGCAGATGTCGATAGAAGCAAACTTGGAAGGGTTGACGCTCGGTGAGGCGCTGGAAATAGTGGCACAACTGCCTGAATATCAGCAATTACCCCACAGCGTTTCACAAGTGGAATATGGCGATATGGAATATATGATTGACATGTTCGAGCGCTTTGGCACCACAATGGTATTCAGTATTTTGTTGGTCTTTGCCATCTTAATCGTGTTGTTTAAAGACTTTATGCAGCCAATTACCATACTGGTGGCGTTACCGTTTTCCATTGGTGGTGCCATTATCGCGCTTGTTTTATATGGCGCAATGATCGATTTACCCGTGATTATCGGTATTTTGATGCTAATGGGGATTGTGACCAAAAACTCGATTTTGTTGGTGGAATTTATTCTTGAAAAACAACGTTCAGGAATGCCAAGGGAAGCGGCAATTATTGAGGCGGGTCAGGAGCGTATTCGCCCAATTATCATGACGACATTTGCCATGATTGCTGGGATGATCCCCCTTGTCTTAACCAGTGGTGCAGATGCTGGATTTAGAGCGCCAATGGCTATCGCGGTCATTGGCGGCTTATTGAGCTCGACAATTTTGAGTTTGCTATTTGTACCAGTAATTTACAGTTTGATGGATGATTTAAAGCATAAATTATTACCGCAACTGGCAAAACTCACCTCAGTGACGCAAGAAGACCGCAATATTAAACAGTGGTAAATACAAACCGGCCAATGTGCCGGTTTTTGCTTCATTTAAATAATAATAATCAATCAAAAAAAGAATGGTTATTGTCGAATTAACGTATTCAGTATATTTAATTGATATTAAATTTATTAAAGTTGAATAAAAGCTATCTAATTATGAATGGTTTTGTTTAAATAAATCATAAAATGAATATATCTTTCCTGATGGTTAAATGTTTTATTTATTTTAAAATTATCAATTGGTTATTTATTTTTCGGGGTGATTGTTTTATTTGTAAAATATTAGCTCTTGCTTTATTACATTTACTTCCTGAATATAGGGGGAGGATTAATAGTGATTTTAGGCCTTGAGAGTTATTATGAGTCAATCAGCCCATTCAGAAACAAATAATCAAAAAACGAAAAGTGAAAAACGTAGAACAGTATGGATGTCTATCGCCACAATAATCATCATTTTATTATTTGTGGCTTATGGTGTTTATTGGTTTTTAGTCTTACGTTTTCAAGAGTATACCGACGATGCTTATGTCTCGGGTTTGCAAATTCCGATTATTGCGCAAACAACGGGTAACGTGACCCAAGTTAATTTTGAAAATACTGACTTGGTGAAAGCAGGTGATGTGCTGGTGGTGTTGGATAAAACTAACGCTCAGTTGGCATTCGAGCAAGCTAAGCATGATTTAGCCACCACGGTGCGTAAAACAAAAGAGTTATACATCAACGGTGATGAGTATCAGGCGCAAATACAGAAAAACCGCGTTTCACTTGCGCAAGCACAAAAAGATTACCAACGCCGTGCGGCACTTGGGCGCAGCGGAACCATTTCGAAAGAAGACCTACAACATTCCCAAGAAGCTGTGCAATTAGCACAAGCTGCGTTGGATATCTCCATTCAGCAATATAATGCGAACCGCGCTTTGTTACGCAACACGGCACTAAGAAAACAGCCAGCCATCCAACAAGCTGCTGATAGTGTGCGCAGTGCATGGATTAATTTGCAACGCACTGAAATTAAAAGCCCAATGACAGGTTACGTTTCAAGGCGTAATGTGCAAGTCGGTTCCCAAGTGAGCCCTCAAAGCTCTTTAATGGCGATTGTGCCTGTTCAACCTGTTTGGGTGGATGCAAACTTCAAAGAAACTCAGCTTGAAAAAGTGCGCATTGGCCAGCCAGTCACCATCAACAGTGATTTTTATGGTGATGACATTGTGTATAACGGTACGGTGGTTGGCTTAGATATGGGAACGGGAAGCGCATTTTCATTATTGCCTGCGCAAAATGCGACTGGGAACTGGATCAAAGTCGTTCAACGGTTGCCTGTGCGAGTTGAGCTTGACCCTGAACAAGTGGCAAAACACCCATTACGCATTGGTTTATCGATGAACGTTACCATTGATATTAAAGACCAAAATGGCCCCGTGTTAGCTGAAGTTCAGCGTACAACACCTGCATTTGAAAGCGATGTGTTAGTGCTGAAATTGGCGGATGTCGACCACATTATCGACAACATTATCAGTGATAATGCGGATTAGCTCGTAAGGAGTGGCTGTGGCAGATATCCAACCCCTAAAAGGCGCGAAGCTAGTTTGGGCAACCATCGCATTGTCCTTGGCGACCTTTATGCAAGTACTCGACTCCACCATTGCAAACGTCGCTATCCCGACAATTGCGGGTAACCTTGGTGTTTCCGTTTCGCAAGGGACATGGGTGATCACCTCGTTTGGGGTATCGAACGCCATTTCAATTGCCATTTCGGGGTATCTTGCTAAGCGCTTTGGTGAGATTCGCGTTTTCTTATGGGCAACGGCGCTTTTTACTTTGTTTTCATTGCTTTGTGGCTTCTCTGATAGCCTTGGAATGTTGATTTTATATCGCGTTTTACAAGGTGCTGTTGCAGGGCCTGTTATCCCGTTATCCCAAAGTTTGATTATGCGGTGTTACCCACCGAAAATGCAGAATATGGCGCTGGCCTTTTGGTCGATGACCATTATTTTAGCGCCCGTATTCGGTCCAATTTTTGGTGGTTATATTAGTGATAACTTCCATTGGGGCTGGATATTCTTTATGAACGTGCCTCTTGGTATTTTCGTGATTATTGTGGGCTCTATTATCCTTAAAGGAATGGAATCGACGGTGGTTAAAGTGCCGTTCAATGTGATTGGCTTGGCGTTATTATCCGTCGGTGTTGGCTGTTTACAAGTGCTGTTGGATAAAGGGAAAGAGCTGGGTTGGCTAGCGTCAAATGAGATTGTGATTTTAGCGGTCGTTTCGGCTATCGCGTTGGTATTCTTAGTGATTTGGGAACTGACCGATAAAAACCCGATTGTCGAGCTGTCTTTATTTAAATCCCGCAATTTCACCATAGGTACCATTTCGGTTAGTTTGGCCTATATGGCGTATTTTGGGGCGATTGTATTGTTGCCCCAATTGCTACAAGAGGTGTATGGCTATACCGCAACGTGGGCGGGGCTTGCACTTGCACCAATTGGCCTGTTGCCTGTTTTATTTTCAGCCCCAGTGGCAAAATTATCCGACTTTTTAGATATTCGCTGGATAGTGACCTTTAGTTTTGTTTTTTATGCCATTTGCTTTTTTTGGCGGGCGTATACCTTTGAGCCGAGCATGGGGTTCTCCGCGGTAGTTTGGCCTCAATTAGTGCAGGGCATGGCCGTGGCGTGTTTCTTCATGCCATTGACGACATTGACGCTTTCGGGGCTTCCCCCTGAAAAATTGGCGTCGGCTTCCAGTTTGGCAAACTTTTTCCGTACATTAGCTGGGTCAATTGGCACGTCAATTACAACCACGATGTGGAGTGACCGCGAATCTGTGCATCACAGCCAACTTACTGAGTTTATTACGGATTATAACCCAGAGTCTTTGGATATGTACCAAGGCATGGCTGCTCATGGGCTAAGTACGGAGCAGACCTCGGGGTTTATTGCGCAGCAAATTACTAGCCAAGGGTTAATTATCGCAGCGAATGAAATTTTCTGGCTATGTGGCTGGGTGTTTATTGTTCTAATCATCACCGTTTGGTTCGCTAAGCCGCCATTTGGTAATAATGCGAAGTAATTCTGAGGGTTAGGGCACCGTTTTATGGGTGCCCTAATGAGTTATAACTGAGATTTTGGGATAATATTCTCAAACTGAAGCACAGGGCGATTGGCTTCGACTTCTGTTAATGGCTCAATTTCTTTAAACGTATTTAAACAGCGCGTGACGAGGCGCTGGTAGTCTTTAGTACCGTTACTTTTCCACGTAATTTCTTGTTCTGATAGCGTGCGTAACACTTTGGCTGGCGTACCGACTATTAAGCTATTTTGTGCAAATATTGTCTCTGCTTTAACAAATGCACAGGCGCCAACAATCGAATTTTCACCAATTACTGCACCATCCATAATTACGCTATTCATCCCGACTAAAGCATTACGTTTGATATGGCAGCCATGTAAGATAGCCCCGTGACCAATATGGCCATCTTCTTCAATAATGGTGTCAAATTGCGGGAACCCATGCATCACGCAGTTATCTTGAACATTCGCCCCATCTTTAATGATTAAACGCCCAAAATCACCACGTAGGCTGGCATTGGGGCCAATATAGACATTTTTACCAATGACGACATCACCAATAACGACTGCCGTAGGGTGAACAAAACTGTCTGGGCTGACAACAGGTGTAATTCCATCAATTTGATAAAAAGGCATAAAGGCTCCTTAACGGTTAATTTAAGCGGCAATTTCCCGCAATACTCCACCAAAACGCCGATAATAAGCGCTAGAAGGTTGAGGAAGTTCACCCACAGTTGTTTCGCTATTCTCTGAAACATATTGGGTTGCAGCTTGGTCGATACGTTGATAAATATTGGTACACAAATGGCGTGCAATATGGCCTTCCCATTGGGGAGGTAAAAGTTCATCAGGTAGCAACGGGTCTTTGAGCGTGACACGGCGATAAAAGTGAATTAAGAGCAGCCGTAACTGAAAACAATGTTCAGGGCTGATTTGTGTTCCTGCATTATCCTTGAGCAATAATGCAAGAGGCCTGAATAATGAAATAAATTGGTGATAATGCTCTGAAATTTCTTGCAAAGACCATGCCTGAGACACCAAGTCTTTCAGGTTTTTTTCTGAACGGCTGTAGGGGTAATCTGCATGAAAATAAATGGCTTGCTCAGTGGCATTGAGCTCATTTAATAACGCAGGTACGTCACTTTGTGCGCAACTTGGCGCGGCCATTAAAGACGTATTAAACTGACCAAACCCTAGCCAGCTAAGTTCTTTTTTTAATCTGATTTTTTCTTCTTTATCAGCGGCTTCTAGCAACAATAAGTTCCATTTGCCATCCCAATCAGGTTGCTCTGCAAGGTAAATTTTTTGTTCTGCTCGTCGAAATCGGCTTTGCCCGCGGGCTGAAATCCGGTAGTAGCTACGTCGGCCAATTTTTTCGACATCTAACCAACCTTCTTTTTGCAAACGAAAAACGGATGTGCGTACAAAGCGGTCAGTAAACCCCATGGGTTCTAATAATTTGGTTAGGCTACCTAACCAAACCTCACCTCCTCGGTGATGTAGCGCATCACCATATAAGGAGCTAATGAGTGACGTGCCACTAATGGGCTGACTGGCGATGGCATGTTGGATAAATTGGTCGAGTTTGGTATTCACTTATGTTTCATCCATAAATTTTCTGTATCAGAATGCTTCCTGAATAGTAGACATAAAATAGAATATTGTCTCGCTTCGTTTTTTATTGAGCCAGTTTCATTAATTAGGCATATCAGAAAAATCAATTCTGTATATGCCTTAACTTATTGATTTAAATTGCAATTCTAGTATCAATGACACGTTCTGCCTTACCTTGTGAACGTGGGATGTCACCGCAATTCACAATGCTGACTCGCGTGCTGATCCCTACCATAGATTTGATACGGTGTTTTAGGTGGTGACAGATATTACAGCGTTCATCATAAGTGAGTTGCGCTGGGTTTTTCAGCTCAACACGGACTGATAAGTTATCCATATTACCTTGGCGACCAATTTCTAACTGGTAGTGTGGGGATAGCTCTTTGAACTGCATAATCTGTTCTTCAATTTGGGAAGGGAATACATTCACTCCGCGAATAATCATCATGTCATCGGAGCGACCTGTGATTTTACCGATTCGCCGCATGTTGCGATTCACGCCATTCATTAAGTGAGTTAAATCCCGTGTGCGATAACGAATTACTGGCATAGCTTCTTTTGTCAGGGTAGTGAACACTAACTCACCATGCTCGCCATCCCCTAATGTTTTGAGAGTTTCAGGGGAAATAATTTCAGGGTAAAAGTGGTCTTCCCAGATGGTTGGGCCGCTGGCACCAGCGTCAGCACATTCCATGGCGACACCTGGGCCCATCACTTCTGATAACCCATAGATATCTAATGCTTTGATGCCTAAGCGTGTTTCGATTTCAGTGCGCAGGGATTCTGTCCAAGGTTCAGCGCCAAATACGCCTAATCTAAGTGAGCACTTACTAGCATCACCACCCATGATTTTCTCGAGTTCGTCAATAATGCTCAGACAATATGATGGTGTGACCATAATGACATCGGGTTTAAAATCAGCAATTAGTTGGGCTTGTTTTTCGGTTTGCCCACCTGACATTGGAATGACGGCGGCACCAAGGCGTTCTGCGCCATAATGTGCGCCTAAACCGCCGGTAAACAAGCCGTAACCATAAGCTACATGAACTTTATCACCACGTACCGTTCCCGCAGAGCGCAAACTACGTGCAATTAAATCCGCCCAGTTATCGATATCACGCTGCGTGTAACCAACAACCGTTGGCCGGCCAGTAGTACCCGAAGATGCATGGATACGGATGATTTGGTCCATTGGCACGGCAAACGTACTGAATGGGTAGTTTTCCCGTAAATCTTGCTTGGTGGTATAGGGAAATTTTTCGATATCACTTAATTTTTTAAAATCATCAGGGTGCACACCCGCATCATCAAACTTTTTACGGTACATTGGCACGTTTTCATAGGCGTGAGTGAGTGTCCACTTCATTCGAGAATACTGTAATGACTCGATTTCATCTCGTGAGGCAAATTCAATTGGGTCGATGCTATCTTGTATCATGCTCATAATTGCCAGTCCTCATAATTATTATGGTAACCAGTTTTCGTTGATAACGTTACTGGTTTTCGCCTGAGCAGGTGTAGGGTTTCAGGCGGATATTATTGATATGAATACGTTGTTCAGACTCGTTCGATAATCATGGCGATGCCTTGCCCTACGCCAATACACATGGTGCATAGGGCATAGCGGCCTTGTTTGCGATGAAGTTCATTAATCGCGGCGATGGCTAACCTTGCACCACTCATTCCTAAAGGGTGACCTAAGGAAATCGCTCCGCCGTTCGGGTTTACGTGTGGCGCGTCATCGGGTAAGCCTAGTCCCCTCAATACGGCGATGGCTTGTGCGGCAAATGCTTCGTTTAACTCAATGACATCCATTTGGTCGATAGTTAACCCCGCCATTTTTAAGACTTTTTGTGAGGCTGGTAACGGGCCAATCCCCATCAGTCGTGGTTCAACGCCACAAGTGGCGGTAGCAACAATGCGAGCCCGAGGGGTTAAGCCTTGCTGTTTCGCGATTTGTTCGGATGCAATGATTAACGCGGCAGCGCCATCATTCACACCAGAAGCATTACCCGCAGTTACCGTGCCGTTTTCACGAAATGGTGTTTTCAGCTTTTGTAATTGCTCAAAAGTGGTTTCTGCACGAGGGTGTTCATCTTCGGTAACCACGATTTCGTTTTTACGTTGTTTAATGGTGACAGGGATAATTTCTTGCGCAAAAATACCGTTAACTTTTGCAATTTCAGTGCGTTGTTGGCTGCGTAGTGCAAATGCATCTTGGTCTTCACGGCTGATTTTGTAGGTTTCAGCCACATTTTCAGCGGTCTCTGGCATGGAGTCAGTGCCACATTGTTGTTCCATTAATGGGTTGATAAACCGCCAACCGATTGTGGTATCAAACACTTGTGCTTGGCGCGAAAAAGCGGCCTCCTGTTTTCCCATCACAAAAGGCGCGCGGCTCATCGACTCGACACCTCCTGCAATCATTAACCCGGATTCACCTGCTTTAATACTGCGAGCGGCAAGTGCGATAGCATCCAGCCCTGAGCCACATAAGCGGTTGATGGTTGTGCCTGAAACCGAAATGGGTAAGCCAGACAATAAACCCGCCATGCGAGCGACGTTGCGATTGTCTTCACCCGCTTGGTTTGCGCAACCTAAAATAATATCATCGGTCAATGACCAATCTAATTGTGGGTGCCTTGCCATCAAGGCTTTTAATGGTAAAGTGGCGAGGTCATCAGGACGTAGAGAAGAAAGTGTGCCGCCATAACGGCCTATCGGTGTACGAACACCGTCGCAAATATAAGCATCAATCATGGTGGTTTTCCTCTAAACGGTGCCCTAAGCGATGAGAACGACCTTGGAATAAGGCAAGTATTTTCCCGTCTTGGTTAGTTATCTCGACTTCGTATAGCCCGTTGCGCTTACCTTGGTGCTTCATTGTTGCGGTAGCTGTCAGTAAGTCCCCTTCAAAGCCTGGGCGGACAAAATCAATTGAGCACATCGACGCAACAGCAGCATACCCTTGGCTATTACAGGCGTAAGCAAATGCCGTGTCGGCAAGACTAAACAGTTGCCCGCCATGGCAGGTTTTATGACCATTAAGCATCTTTGCAGTGATTGGCATCTTTAATTGCGCAAAGCCATCTTCGACTTTTTCAATCGACATACCCATTGCTTTTGCACATGCATCATCGCGATACATAATGTGAGCTGATTGTTGAGCAGTCGTGATATTTGGTACTGAAATCATAGGGACTCCTTGAAGGATAAAGACTGATAACCCGCAGCTAACTGTTTAAGTAATGGATTGGGGCGATAACGGTTATCGCCATAAAACTGCACGAGTTGCTCAAGTACTGATAACACGCGTGTCCAACCCAGTTGAGCCCCCCAAGCGAGTGGGCCTTTGGGGTAATTCACGCCAAAGCGCATGGCATTGTCGGTATCTTGTACAGTCGCAACACCTTTATTCACTACATCGAGCGCTTCATTGCATAACATTGCAACTGTTCTCATCGTTAAGAGCGCAGGGTAATCAGGCAGTACAATCACGTTTTTTCCAAGGGACTGGAAAAAGGCAATGGCGTGCTGGTTTTGTTGCGTACTGTTTTGCGTTGCGCAGGTTAGCGTGATGGCGGTTGAGGCAAGGTAATTTGCCGATAAATCAAAGAAAACCACCGCTTGGTTATATCGTTGCGCATAATATGATGCCAATTCACCATTTGTTAACATAATAATAACGTCATTAACAATGAGGGTGGGGGATTGATTTGATTGTTGTGCTAATCCTTCGAGTGAGATCCCATTTTCAGATAAAAGCCGCGCAAACTCAGGAAATATCTGCCAATCGCCACGAATTTTTACATCTTGGGGATGGCTAAGATGCACTTTTGCTGCAAATGACGCAGTGGGATGTGGTTTATTATCATCATAATGATAGAAACCTTGTTTTGATTTACGGCCAAAATGCCCCGCTTGCACTAATTCCAATTGCATTAATGAGGTTTGAAATCGCGGGTCATAACCGAATGCCTGAAATACAGATTCCGTCACGGCATAGTTAACATCATGACCAATTAAATCAGTGAGTTGTAATGGCCCCATCGCAAAGCCACCAGCATCGCGCAGTACGCTGTCTAATGTGGCTGGGGAGGCAACTTGCTCTTCAAGGGCGCGTAAAGTCTCAGCATAAAAAGGCCTTGCAACACGATTAACAATAAAACCGGGTGTTGAGCGGCAAATAACGGGTACTTTCCCCCATGAGAGAGTTAATGCTTTCAATTGTTCAATCACTTCAAGTGATGTTTCTAGACCACGAATGACTTCAACCAATTTCATCACTGGGGCGGGGTTAAAAAAGTGCAATCCCGCAAGCCGTTCAGGGTGTTTCAAGTGGCAACCAATCGCTGTAATCGACAATGAAGAGGTGTTACTCGCAAATATCGTTGATTCGCGACAAATATCTTCAAGTTCAGCGAAAATAGCTTGTTTTATTGTCAGTCTTTCTGCAACAGCTTCAATGACAAGCTGAGCGCTCGACAATTCAGATAAGCTGTTAGCAACATGGATGTTGGCAATGAGCGCTTCTGCGGTTTTCGACTCAGCTTTTCCTTGTTCGACTCGTTTACGCAAACGTTGCGCCATGGTGTTTAATGAACGGGTTAATACATCTTGGTTCATATCAAACAGTAAAACGGTGAGACCTGCAGTGGCGGCCACTTGTGCAATACCAATACCCATGGTGCCAGCGCCGATAACGGCGACTGTCTTGATGGCATAATTCAAAGGGAGTGTCATGCTTATCGCCCCTTAAACTGTGGTTCGCGTTTGTTTAAAAAAGCATTTACCCCTTCGCGATAGTCTTCACTTCGCCCCCCTAAACGCTGCAAATCACGCTCAAGGTCTAGCTGTTCGTCTAGGGTGTTGGTTGCTGCACAGTAAATGGCTTTTTTGATAAGACCAAGACCATAGGTGGGTTGTGTCGCAAGGTGTTGAGCTAGTTGCAAAACGGTGTCTGTGAGTGCCTCATTTTCAGTAACTTGCCAAATCATTCCCCATTGCAATGCTTGCTCTGCACTGATTTTGTCTCCCAATAATGCCATACCCATTGCTCTGGCGTGCCCAGCGAGTTGGGGTAAAAACCAGCTTCCTCCTGAGTCAGGAACTAGGCCTAGGCGGCAAAATGATTGAATAAAACTCGCGCTTTTGGCAGCGATAACGATATCCCCAGCGAGTGCGATAGCTGCACCTGCACCTGCTGCGACACCATTGACGGCACAAATAATTGGTTTTGGTAAAGCGGTAAGACGGCGGATCAGCGGGTTATAATAGGTTTCCACAGAAAAACCCAGATCAGGCACTTCGCTACCCACGCTGACATTACGATCGTTGAGATCTTGCCCTGCACAAAAGCCGCGGCCTGCACCCGTGATCACTAAGCAACGTACGGAATCGTCACGTTCTGCAATTTTGATGGCATCACTTAACTGGCGGTGCATTTCATCGTTAAAGCTATTGAGCCTATCAGGGCGGTTTAAGGTGATGGTGAGAACCCCATTTTCCAGTGCGGTGAGGATCATCGCTTCGTTTGTCATTTTTATTGTCCTGTAAACTGAGGTGGGCGTTTTTCGAAGAAAGCATCGATCCCTTCTTGGCGATCTTGCGTGCCTGCTAAGGCCACAAAATATTGGCGCTCCAGCTGTAACCCCTCAGTAAGGTGGCTATCTTGGGCGTGAACTAAGGCGGCCTTTGCTGCGCGCACAGCTAAAGGTGCGTGGGTTGCAATACGTTGCGCAAGCTGCTGAGCGCGTTCGAGAACCAAATCATCGACACAAATTTCACTGACTAACCCCGCTTGGAGTGCGCGTTTAGCATTAATCGATTCCCCTGTTAGTACCATTTGCATGGCTAAAGATTTGCCTACTGCACGGATCAAACGTTGCGTACCGCCCGCCCCGGGCATTAAACCGAGGGTAATTTCGGGCAACCCAAAACGGGTGGATTCTCCAGCAATCACCATGTCACTGGCGAGGAGCAGTTCGAAGCCCGCTCCAAGTGCATACCCATTGGCGGCAGCGATAATGGGTTTTGATATCATGGATAAACGACGCCACACTTGAGGACGTTTATCTATCATCGCACTGGCGATAGTTTGCTGTTGTAGCTCTTTAAGATCTGCGCCTGCTGCAAAGAATCGCGGGTTGCCAGTGATCACTATCGCACCAATTTGCGCATTGTTATCAGCCGCTTCAAGGTGTTGTACCAGGAGTTCAAGGCACGGTGTGCTGAGTGCGTTGCGCACTTCGGGGCGGTTCAACGTTAGGGTGAGAACGCGCTGGTTTTGTTGAGATAAAATCCACGGATTTTCCATTACGCTTCCTATACGTCAAAGTCTAAAACAACGCCATCGCCCTTCGGCCATGCTTGGCAACTTAAGATGTACCCATCGGCGATTTGGTCTGGTTCGAGGCTGTAGTTGACGCCCATTTCCACTTCCCCTGAGCGCAATTTGCATTTACAAGTTGCGCACACGCCCCCTTTACATGCGTATGGCAGGTCGGCACCTTGGCGCAATGCTGCATCTAAGATGCTGTCATCTTGGCTGTCCATACTGATATCTAAGGTGCGCCCATCGAGGTGAATACTGACTTGGCGTGTTTCATTAGACTGCACTGAAGTCGGTTTAAATTTTGCCCCTGATGTGTTGAAGCGCTCAGTGTGAACGAATTCTTTTGGCATGCCGTAATTGACGAGGGTGTCATGCACTTCATCCATCATACTTTCAGGGCCGCAGATAAACGCACGGTCAAATTGTTTGAAATTTAACAATGTATTGCCTAATGCAGAAAGCTGCTGTTGGCTAATACGACCGCTAAGAAGTTCGCTATCTTGAGGTTCTTGGCTAAAGAGATAAAGCACTTGAAAACGCGCAGCAAAACGGTTTTTTAAGTCCGCAATATTTTCTTTAAACATCACTGAACGGCTATTACGATTGCCATAAATCAACACAAAGTGGCTTTTAGGTTCGGTTTGCAATGTGGCTTTAATGATGGAAAGCAAAGGGGTGATCCCAGAGCCTGCCGCAACGGCGAGGTAGTGTGCATGGGTATGTGTTTCAGGCTGGTAGCCAAACTGCCCCTGCGGGATCATCACATCGAGGCTATCGCCGACGTTCAGTTGTTGATTGATAAAATTAGAAAAGCGCCCTTCATAAATAGCTTTTACACCAATTTTTAGTGTCTCTTCGTCGGGTGAGCTGCAAATGGAGTAGCAGCGGCGCAAATTTTCACCATTAATGGCGGCTTTTAAGGTGAGGTGTTGCCCAGGGCGATAGCGATATTGTTCGCGCAAGGCGTCAGGAACATTGAACGCCACCGCAACGGCGTCAGGGGTGTCGCGCTCAATGGCGGCAATACTTAAACGATGAAATACAGTCATATGAATGCCCCTAAATACATTTAAAGTAATCAAACGGCTCTAAGCATTCGGTGCATTTATATAATGCTTTGCATGCTGTTGAACCAAATTCGCTAATTTTTTCCGTTTGTTCGCTATCACAGCGTGGGCAGCGAATCGCCCCTTTGTGTTCAGGGTGCTCGCAAGAGGTGCCTTGTGGCGGTGCGATACCAAATTCGCGCAAGCGCCTTTTGGCATCTTGATTCATCCAATCGGTTGTCCACGCAGGAGTTAGCATCACTTCGATATCAACCTGTTCGAAACCTGCATCACCCAAAATGGTTTTAATTTCATTAATTAAAAACTCAGTGGCTGGGCAACCGGAATACGTGGGTGTAAAAATAACTTTCCAACCTTGATCGCTTGGAAGCACATTGCGGATCATGCCAAGATCAGTAATAGAGAGTGCAGGCAGCTCAGGATCGGGAATTTGATGCAGCTGTTGCCAGATCTGATGAACTTGGGGTGATTGAAGCTCGCTTAATTGCAGTCTCTGTTCCATTGCATCACCACTGGCTATTTGGGTAAGCGCGTTGCATAAATTGCAATTGCGTTAAGAGTAGGCCGAGATGCTCAGTGTGGCTGCCTTGCTTGCCCCCTAAACGGTAAGCGTCTTTCTCAGGCACGCTGAGTGTAGCGTCATCAAAAGTTTCTGTGATAGTGGTTAACCATGCGTCTTTCAATGAACGAGGATCAACGGCCAGACCTGCTTCACTAAGGGTAATTTCAATGTTATCTGCGTGGAAAAGCTCACCTGTAAAGCGCCATAATTCATTGATGGAACGTTGGATTCGTCGGTGGCTTTCCGCCGTGCCATCCCCTAAACGGATAATCCAATTACGGCTAAAGCGTAAGTGGTAAATGGCCTCTTTGAGGGATTTTTCTGCGATAGCTGAAAGTTGTTCATCACGACTATGAATTAGGGATTCATATAATGGAACGTGATAAGCATCCATAAAGAACTGGCGCACTAAAGTGTCACCAAAGTCATTATTTGGTTGCTCAACGAGTAACAAATTGCTGAATTCTCGCTCATCGCGCAGAAAAGCCAGTTTGTCTTCATCACTTCCATTGCCTTTTAGCTGGGCGGCGTAACTTAAAAAATTGCGAGCTTGCCCCAGTAAATCAAGGCCAATATTGGAGAGCGCAAGGTCGATTTCAAGTTCAGGGGCATGTCCGCACCACTCACACAGGCGTTGAGCCAGAATTAAGGGGGAGTCACCGAGTCGTAACGTGTAATAATGGAGCAGTTCTTGCTGATTCATGGACGACTCCTTACATGTTCTTAATGCCATCAGGGATGGTATAAAACGTCGGGTGGCGGTAAACCTTGGTGTCTGCTGGGTCAAAAAACATGCCTTTATCTTCAGGTTGTGAAGCAATTAAATACGCTGCTTTGACGACCCAAATGGAACAGCCTTCGCTGCGTCGGGTATAGGCATCGCGAGCATTTTCCAGTGCCATTTGGTCATCTGCAGCATGTAAACTTCCCACATGACGATGGGCTAAACCCTGTTTACTGCGAACAAAAACTTCATATAAAGGCCAGTCTTGGTTACTCATGGTATTTTCCTTTTCTCGGCTTCGATCAGTAAGTTAAGCGGCTGATTTCACAGTTTTTTGCTTGCGGCTATGTGCCATGGCACCTTCACGCACCCATGCGCCGTCTTCCCAGCCTTTGCGCTTTGCACTGAGGCGTTCATGGTTACAAATGCCGTTACCTTTGAGCACTTGGTAAAACTCTGCCCAATCAATTTCCCCAAAGCGGTAGTGACCTAGCTCATCGTCCCAAATTAAATCAGGGTCAGGGATGGTCATACCGAGTGCTTCGACTTGTGGCACCGTGTTGTCGACAAATTTTTGGCGCAGCTCGTCATTACTGAAACGTTTGATTTTCCACGCCATACTTTGAGCACTGTGCGGGGAATCAGAGTCATTTGGGCCAAACATGGTTAGAACAGGCCACCAAAAGCGGTTTATCGCATCTTGCAGCATGGCTTTTTGTTCATCAGTTCCTTGTGCCAGCGCCATTACAGCTTCATAGCCTTGGCGCTGGTGGAAACTTTCTTCCTTACAAATTTTCACCATGGCACGAGCATACGGGCCGTACGAGGCTCGGCACAGCGCAACTTGGTTCACTATTGCGGCGCCATCCACTAACCAGCCAACTACCCCGACATCCGCCCAATTCAGCGTGGGATAATTAAAAATGGAGGAATATTTCATTTTTTCATCAAGCAGCTTTTGATAGATATCTTGGCGGGAGCAGCCAAGCGTCTCCGCAGCGCTGTAGAGGTATAAACCGTGGCCTGCCTCATCTTGAATTTTGGCCAGTAATATCGCTTTGCGACGTAGTGTAGGTGCTCGCGTTAGCCAGTTGGCCTCTGGAAGCATCCCCACCACTTCAGAGTGGGCATGTTGGCCTATTTGGCGGATAAGGTTCTGCCGATAGGCATCGGGCATCCAATCCCTGGGCTCGATGGAAACATCTGCTTCGATTTTGGCTTCGAAGTTAGCCTGATTTATATTGCTCATTGATTTTTCCATTAAGTGATTCAAAAATTAATTTTTAAATTAAAATATCGAATCATATTTATTTAACATCAATGCTAGAAATTGTTAACAAAAAGATCAATATTCATTAGCTTGGTTTTGCGATGCGTCTCACAAGGTTTTATTTTAAATTCAATTAAAACATGATAATAAAGATGCCGTTTTTTATGTGTATTTGGTGATGGAATGGGTTTAATGACGAATTTGTTCTTAGTTTGTTAAATTTAATGTGGCATCTGTGATTGTTTTTATGATACATATTTAAGTATCGGTTTTGTTTATTACCTTTATTTCTGGAGACGGATATGCAGCATTTAACAAGTTACATTATGGGGAAGTGGGTACAGGGTAAGGGGAAAGAGCGGACGATTTACCATGCGTTAACCAATCAAGCTTTATATGCAGTGACAACAGAGGGGCTTCCGCTATCCGAGAGTCTGGCCTATGGGAGAAATGTAGGTGGAGCAGCGTTATCTGCGATGACATTTCAGCAACGGGGTCAGATGCTAAAAGCGGTTGCCAAGTACCTGTTAGAACATAAAGCCGAACTCTATGCGATTTCTGCGCAAACTGGGGCAACGAAAACAGATAGCTGGGTGGATATTGAAGGGGGGATCGGGACGCTATTCGCCTATTCAGGGTTAGCAAGTAGAGAGCTTCCCGATGACACTATTTGGCCTGAGGGCGATATGGTTCCCTTGTCTAAACAGGGGCAATTTATTGGTCACCATATTTTGACATCTCGCCGTGGTGTTGCGCTGCATATTAATGCGTTTAACTTTCCTTGTTGGGGAATGTTAGAAAAATTGGCACCGACATGGTTAGCTGGCATGCCTGCCATTATTAAACCTGCAACGGCATCCGCCCAAGTTACCCAAGCGATGGTGAAATTGATGACTGACAGCGGTCTTGTCCCAGAAGGGGCTATTCAGCTAGTTTGTGGCGGTGTTGGGGATATGTTTGATTACCTTGATTTTGAGGACGTGGTGACGTTCACAGGGGCAGCCTCTACAGGGCAAAAGCTTAAATCCCACCCTCGCATTATTGAAAAATCGGTGCCTTTCACTATGGAAGCCGATTCGCTGAACTGTGCAATTTTAGGTAATGACGTTCAACCAGAACAGCCTGAATTTGCATTGTTTATCAAAGAAGTTACCCGTGAAATGATTGCGAAAGCGGGGCAAAAATGTACGGCAATTCGCCGCATTATTGTGCCGCAAAACCAGTTAGATAATGTCAAACAGGCGCTACTTAAGCGCTTATCAGGTACCACAATGGGTGACCCTGCGGTTGATGGGGTTCGTATGGGGGCGTTGATTAATTTAGAGCAGCGGCAAGATGTGCAAGCTAAAGTGGATTATCTGCGTAGCAATGGTTGTGAGGTGCTCTGCGGTGGGCAGTTCGAACAATTAGACGTCATTGGTGCGAATAGTCAAAACGGTGCATTTTACCCTCCAACACTCTTGTATTGTGCAGAGCCGTTTAAATCTTCAGCCGTTCATGAAACCGAGGCTTTTGGCCCAGTTTCTACACTAATGAGTTACGAAAATCTTGAGCAAGCGGTACAGCTTGCCATTTTAGGGGGCGGCAGCCTTGCAGGTACATTAGTGACAGCGGATGCACAAGTTGCACAGTCGGTGATTCGTGCGAGTGCGCGAGCACATGGCCGCATGTTGGTGCTAAATGAGGCATCAGCAGTAGAGTCCACAGGGCATGGTTCGCCATTGCCACTTTTAGTACATGGAGGACCTGGGCGTGCAGGCGGTGGGGAGGAACTTGGTGGGTTGAGAGCAGTGATGCATTATATGCAGCGCACGGCAATTCAAGCTAGCCCATCAATGTTAACTGCTATTAACCAGCAGTGGCTCCGTGGTGCAGATACCGTTGCTGATGTTGTTCATCCTTTTAGAAAATATTTCGAAGATTTAGTGATTGGCGATACTTTGCTTACCGCAAGGCGTACCGTCACAGAAGCGGATATTACGAACTTTGCTTGCCTTAGTGGTGATAATTTCTATGTTCACGTCGATAAAATCGGCGCGGCACAATCCTTGTTTGGCGAGCGTATCGCACACGGTTATTTTGTGGTCTCAGCGGCGGCGGGTTTATTTGTTGATGCAGGGGTTGGTCCTGTTATCGCGAATTACGGGATGGAAAACTTGCGTTTTATCGAACCTGTAAAAATCGGTGATACCATTCAAGTTCGCCTAACGTGCAAGAAAAAGATTAAAAAGCCTCAAAAATTAGCTGAAGATAAACCAAACGGTGTTGTTGAATGGGATGTGCAGGTATTCAACCAGGAGGGTACAGCCGTAGCGCTTTATAGCATTTTAACGCTAGTGGAGCGCCGAACTGGGGATTTTCACTGATTAATCAGCCATGAACAAATAGGTGCTTTTTCAATCATTTTCTGTTGTGATGGGGAAATGGCCAACAGAATGTAAGGAAGCAGAGATGAAAACGCACCACCAAGCGGTTTATCAACAATTTGATGAGCAAGCTAACGCCTATTTAACCAGCACAGTTCATGCTCAGGGGGAAGATTTACTCGCTTTACAGCAGCGGCTACAAGGTTGTCAGGGTGAAGACATTCTTGATCTTGGTTGTGGTGCGGGGCACGCAAGTTTTTGTGCGGCACCATGGGTAAAATCGGTCACTGCTTATGATTTATCTGACTCGATGTTGAATGTCGTGGCAAAGAGTGCACAGGAGCGCCAGCTAACCAATATTACTACGAGCAAGGGCACAGCGGAGCAATTGCCGTTTGCGGACAATCATTTTGATCGGGTGATTAGCCGCTATTCTGCGCACCATTGGCATGATGTCGAAAAAGCGCTGCGTGAGGTTCACCGTGTCCTGAAAGTCGGTGGAAAAGGTATTTTTATCGATGTTGTCTCGCCGGGCCATCCATTATTGGATATTTACCTGCAAACCGTTGAAGTGCTAAGGGATACGTCGCATATTCGTGATTATTCTGCAGGAGAATGGTCAGGGATGTTTAATAATGCTGGGCTATTTGTTAGTGGGGTTCAAAGCTTTCGTTTACCCCTTGAGTTTACCAGTTGGGTCGAGCGGATGCGAACGCCAAAACCGTTGGTTGAGGCAATTCGCCAATTCCAAAATACTCTCAGTGATGAGGCAAAACAGCATTTTGCAGTACAAGCAGACGGTTCATTTACTTCTGACGTAATGCTGTTTGAATTTCATCGCCAATAAGTGCTTATTTCGCAATAAACTGCGCTTGGTTAAGTTGGCTGAGCGCAGTATTTACAGCAAAAATTTCACCTCTGACATCAGGCACGCCAAAGGCTTTTAAACGTGCACTGTGTTTGGCTAAGTAAGCTTTTGCCTCTAACTCAGAAGCAAACAGGTAAACGCCACCCGCCATTTGGGTATGTTGGTTTTCAGTCCAAATTTTCCAGATAAAACCGGGTTCTTGGTTGATTGACTCAGCTAAATCATTCATTGCTGTTGTCATTTCTTCGCCCCATGGGCCTTGGTATGGGAAGTCTACCTGTAAAATTACGCTCATTGATTGCATCTCCTTATTGTTAGGTCTGCATAATACCCATTAACACAAATAATAACTTTGCTATTTATCGTATTTAAGACTATTGCGTTTACCTGCTTCAAACGCTTCCAGTGTGTTTAAACGCGCTTGTTTGTGATCAACGATAGGCTTAGGGTAATCAATGGTTGTATTGTTTTCTTCTGCCCATTCATGAGGGGTATGGATATATTTATCCGGGATATCCCCTAATTCGGGGAGCCAATGGCGAATAAACGAGCCTTGTGCATCAAATTTTTTCCCTTGTGTGGTTGGGTTGAAAATACGAAACCACGGAGAGGCATCCACACCTGTAGAGGCAGACCATTGCCAGCCACCATTATTGGCCGCTAAAGTCCCATCAATGAGCTGGGCCATAAAGTATTTCTCCCCTTTTCGCCAATCGATGAGCAAATCTTTGACTAAGAAGCTTGCCACAATCATTCGTAACCGATTATGCATCCAGCCAGTGGTATTCAGCTGGCGCATGGCCGCATCAACAATTGGGTAGCCCGTTTTTCCGCTTTTCCATGCTTCAAAATCGGTAGGTGAATCATTCCAGTGAATATATTGCGTCCATTGAATAAAGGGCTGGTGGCGGCACAAGTGAGGAAATGCCACTAAGAGGTGAGTATAAAATTCACGCCAAATTAGTTCGTTTAACCAAGTGAATGCGCCGCTATCAGGGTAGTCAAGAACCTGTGGGTTTTCAGTTTGTAAGCGATTGAAGCACTGGCGAGGTGATAGTACTCCAATTGCGAGATACGGTGATAACTGGCTAGTGCCATTAATTGAGGGGAAATCCCTATCGTGTTGGTAATCTGCAACTTTTTGAGCGCAGAACTGCCTGAGCTGTTTTAAGGCGGCTTGTTCACCCGCGGGGAACGGTTGCGCGATATCTTGATGCTCATGGGGAAATAGGGGCGAGGTTGTCTCAATGTTTAATGGCTTTGAACGCTTGTCTGGTGCACGTAATGAACGGCTGTCGGTGACGGTGAGTTGGGTTATAAAAGCACGGCGGAACGGGGTATAAACTTGGTACATTTCGCCTTTTTGATTTGTGACTACGCCTGGAGGCAGTAACAACGCATCGTCAAAAGCATGGATTTGCATTGGTGGTGCGTGTTCTATCAGCCATTCATCGCGCTTTTTTTCATTCCATTCATACTGCCGATTGAAAAACAGGGCATCGGCCTGCTGTTCTTTGGCGTAATCCAGCACCCATTTAGCCGCATCGGTAAAATATGCAGCGGTATGGCAAATAAGCGGAATGCCTAGCTGCGCAAGGGAATGCTGTAATTCCACCAGATTTTGGTGAATAAAGGCGATTTGCCGCGCAGAAACATCGTGTTGTTGCCATTGCTCTGGTGTTGCGGTGTAGAGAGCGATGACATTGGCCTGCGGGTCAGCGCAGGCCGAGGAAAGCGCTTTGTTATCGGTGACGCGTAAATCATGACGAAACCAAATAAGATGACAAATCTGCTTCGCTGCCATCGCTTTCCTCCTCGCGTTGTGATGTTAATCCAATTTAGGGTGCTGATTAATTAACGACTGGCGTTTTTTCTCAAGTTCAGCAATTTGTTGGTCAATATCTTCGACTTTCTGCTCAATATTGTCAAAGTGCTCACTTAAGATTTCTTTCGCTTCTGCTTTATCCGATGCCGCTGGCGTCGCACCACGTAATGGCTTGTTTGCTGTTTCTGGCATACGAATACCGGTGTATAAACCAATTAACGCAATCACCATCAAGTAATAGGCAGGCATATATAAATCCGTGGTGGATTCAACTAACCAAGCTGCAACGGTTGGTGTCGCACCCGCAATTAATACCGAAATATTAAAGGCGATGGCTAAGGCACTATAACGAATATGTGTTGGGAAAATTGCGGGTAAAATTGATGCCATGACCCCAGTAAAACAGTTTAGTAATACCGCTAGGATCAGCAACCCAACAAAAATTAACCCAACTGAGCCGCTGTTAATTAACATAAAAGCAGGGTAAGCCAAGAACACTAAACCAACACTACCGATAATGACAAACGGACGACGGCCAATTTTGTCACTGGTTAAGCCAATCACGGGCTGAACAAATAGCATACCAATCATAATGGCGATAATAATCAACACACCATGGTCAGTTGAATAATTCAGGTTATGTGATAAATAACTTGGCATATAAGTCAGCAACATGTAATACGTGACGTTAGTCGCAATCACTAAACCCACACAAATTAATAAACTTTTCCAATATTTAGATGCTACTTCGCGCACTGAAACCTTTGGCGGATTTTGGATATTGGCTTTATCCTGCTTTTCTAGTGACTCAATGTGCTGCTGGAAAGCGGGAGTCTCTTCAAGGGAATGACGTAGATATAACCCAATGATCCCTAAAGGTAAGGCTAAGAAGAATGGAATTCTCCATCCCCAATCGTGGAAGTTTGCCTCTCCAACAATACTGGAAATCAGGACAACCACACCAGCGCCCAGTACGAAACCCGCAATAGAACCAAAGTCTAACCAGCTTCCCATAAAACCACGTTTACGGTCGGGGGAATACTCAGCAACAAAGATTGCAGCTCCTGAATATTCCCCCCCTACGGAGAAACCTTGTGCTAATTTGGCAACGAGTAACAAAATCGGAGCCCAGATACCAATTCTTTCATAAGACGGGATAAGACCAATACAGAAAGTGCTTATCGCCATAATAATAATGGTCATCGATAACACTTTTTGTCGGCCATATTTATCGCCTAAGATACCAAATACCACGCCCCCTAGCGGCCTAACTAAGAAGGGAACGGAAAATGTTGCTAGTGCAGCAATCATCTGAACACTCGGTGATGCGCCTGGAAAGAAAACTTGACCTAAAACGTAGGCTAAGAAGCCATATACACCAAAGTCAAACCATTCCATCGCATTACCCAGTGAAGCAGCGGTAATTGCTTTTTTTAATTTACCATCATCAATGATTGTAATGTCATTAATATTTAAGGGTTTTTCTTTTTTCTTCTTGAATTTCATAAAACCATCCTCTTAATTGAATTTCAACAACCAGATCAATCGCATTTAAGGTGTGGGTTTTCATACTTTAATAACGTAAAAACCTTATTATTTAGAATAGACGCTGTATGAATATTTGATAAGTTTTAAGTATTTATAGTGACGCTAAATAAAGGGGCGATCCAGCGGGAATAGAGGGAAAAATAAGGCATGTTTTTTTGTAAATAAAGCAAAATTTACCACCTGAAAATAACCAAACAGGTCAACTATGGTACATTAAAATCTTGAAAATGTAAAATCAATGGGCTTTTAATCCATAGTTAACTGTTTAATCGGCGTTTTGTTTTGGGTTGTCAGGTTTATACCAAAATGTTATTTGAGCCGATAATATACTAAATGAATAAATCGGCGTTTAAACTATAAAGTAATTAATAATCATAATGTTACGTTTATTTTTTTTGGGGGTTCTTCTATGCTGAATATTCTATGTATTTTGGGAGTACGAGATGAATACTTCAGTGAAAATATCTGCAATTAATGTTTATCATCCCTCAGAAGTTAGAGGTAATGATTATTTCATTGTGAGGCATCCAGAAATAGAAAATATAGCGAAGATGTTAGAGTCATTCGGCTGTGATAAACGTTATATTGCGGATCCGGCAAGTGAAAATGTCTTAACGATGTCAATTAATGCAGCTAAGCCTATTATTCAAGATGATAATATTGACATTATTCTTTTTGCATCCACAACGGTTGAATATATTTCACCCATCCATGCTATTCGCCTGCATGGAGAATTAAATATTAAGCATAGTTGTGTATGTATAGATATGAACAGTAATTGTTTAGGTATGATAACGATATTTGAGCAAGCCGCAATGATGTTAAAATCTAAAGTGTCTTATCGTAAGGCATTAATTGTTGCTTCTGATTTTTTTTCTCATTTTACTAATCCAAATGAATTAGTGCCTAATGCCTTAATGGGGGATGCCGCTGTTGCTATGGTACTGGAGAAGACGGAGGATAATTCAGGCGCTGGATTAATTGATAGCATGTATTTTACGGATAGTCAGTTTGTGGACACTATTGTCTACCCCCGCTATGGCGTTTCGCAATCTACAAATATGAAGACAGAAAAGCTTTATTGGAATAACTTTACGGGCGCTCAAAGTTTAGATTTTGCTATCGAGGGTATTAAATATCAACTTAAAAAACACCACATTAAATTACAAGATATTCGCTGCTTTTTCTTTTCTCAATTATCAAAAACGAATATAAAAAAGATACAACAAGGATTAAATATTTCTTGGGATAATATTGAGTATATAGGTGATGAATATGGTTACACAGGTGTAAATAGCCCATTTGTTGCCTATGCGAGTCGTTTGAAAAAAGGGTTACTTCATGATGGTGACTTGATTATTTTCTGGTCATTAGGTGCAGGTTATCAAACGGGTGTTTTACTATGGAAAGTATAATTTAAACATTCGAAAACTGATTAGATAATTATATCGCTCATTTTACGATATTCTTATTGTGTTGATTAATATTAACAATAGACTCTTAATTTATTCCGTTATTATCATCTTCTTTTGATAATAACGGAGGATTGTGTCGTTCTGTTTTATAATGGACTTGATGAGTAGGAATGAATAATTGACTTGGTTACAATCAAACAAATGACTGTAAATAAGTTTGATAATCAGAGAATGCAATAAAATTGAAAATAAATTTTATTGGGTTTCTAAAAGAGTACGTGCGGTATTTTAGTGAATAACAAGATAAGCGCGTATGACCTCCGACGAAGAAGAGTGCCATTATGAAAAAACAGAGTGTTGCATCCTATATTGCAAAAGTGCTTGATAATGCAGGTGTTAAACGTATTTGGGGCGTTACTGGGGATTCATTGAATGGCTTAACCGACAGTTTGCGCCGCCAAGGGGCGATTGAATGGTTAGGCACTCGTCATGAGGAAGTTGCTGCATTTGCCGCGGGCTCAGAGGCTCAGCTTACAGGGCAGTTAGCTGTTTGTGCTGGCTCTTGTGGGCCAGGAAATATGCATCTTATCAATGGATTATATGATTGCCACCGTAACCGAGTACCGGTATTAGCGATTGCGGCGCATATACCATCAAGCGAAATTGGCAGTAATTATTTCCAAGAAACACATCCAACAGAGCTATTTCGTGAATGTAGCCATTATTGTGAAATGGTGTCGAATCCAGAGCAAATCCAACAAGTGCTTGGCATTGCAATGCGCAAAGCAATCTTGAATAAAGGGGTATCCGTTGTTGTCATTCCGGGGGATATTGCATTAAAAGATGCGCCTGAGACCGCTAAAGACACATGGTATCAACCACAAGCTCCATTGATCATGCCACAGCGTTCAGAAATTGAACAATTAGCGCAAGCGCTGAATGAATCTAAAAATGTCACATTATTCTGTGGTAATGGCTGCGCAGGCGCACATGATGAAGTGATCAAACTCGCCGAAACCTTGAAAGCCCCAGTTGTTCATGCACTACGCGGGAAAGAACACATTGAATGGGATAATCCGTATAGTGTTGGGATGACAGGTTTAATCGGTTTTTCATCGGGTTACCATGCAATGATGAATGCTGACACTGTTGTGTTACTTGGAACACAATTCCCATACCGTCCTTTCTACCCGAATGATGCGAAAATTATTCAAATTGATATTAACGCAGGGAGCTTAGGGTCTCACTGCCATATCGATATGGGGCTGATTGGCGATATTAAAGCAACTTTGGATGCCTTGCAGCCACATCTACAAACTAAACAAGATAATAAACACCTTGAGGGTGCGTTGAAACATTACGAGGAAGCGCGTAAAGGGTTAGACGACCTTGCAAAACTAGGGCATGAAGGATTAATCCATCCGCAGTACTTGGCGACTAAAATTAGTGAACTGGCAGATGACGATGCAATCTTCACTTGCGATGTGGGCACACCAACGGTGTGGGCTGCGCGTTACTTGAAAATGAATGGTAAACGTCGTTTAATCGGTTCGTTTAATCACGGTTCGATGGCAAATGCGATGCCACAAGCCATTGGTGCTCAAGCGGTTGATAAAAAACGCCAAGTGGTTGCCATGTGTGGTGATGGTGGGTTTAGCATGTTAATGGGCGATTTTATTTCTCTCTCTCAAATGCAGCTACCGGTTAAAATTATCATTCATAACAATGGGGTACTGGGCTTTGTGGCGATGGAAATGAAGGTTGCAGGTTTCTTAACTGCTGGAACAGATTTGCATAATCCGAACTTCGCGGCGATTGCGAATGCAGCGGGTATTAAAGGTATTCGAGTCGAAAAAAGCGAAGATCTCGACGGTGCACTTAAAGAGGCTTTTGCCCATGATGGCCCTGTGGTGGTAGATGTCTTAACCGCAAAACAAGAGCTTTCAATGCCGCCAGAAATTGCTGCGCAAGAAGCAAAAGGTTTCAGCTTATATATGCTAAAAGCCATTATGAGCGGGCGCGGTGATGAAGTCGTTCAATTGGTGAAAACTAACTGGTTGCGTTAATACGGGCTGTTGGTTAACCAAGGAGCCCAATCATTGATTGGGCTTTTTTTCTTTATAGACAGCTAGTTAATAACCTGCCGCTGATTGATTACGCCATAAGTGGGCGGCAACGAGTGCTCGCCATGGTGAAAATTGCATCAGCCACTTTTCTGTTTCTTTAGCAGTCGGTTGTTCTTGGCTGGCTAATAATGTTTGCAAGTTACGCCTTACAGCCACATCACCATGCAAAGAACCATTGAGATAATTAAAGCCCCGTAAGAGCGCATAACTGACCGTCCAAGGGCCAATTCCTTTAATTTTGAGCAGTTGCTCTGTAAGCTCATCAGCATTGTCATGGGTGACTTGTACTGATAAATCAATCTGTTGGTTTTTAATTGCTTCGCATAGCGCCCTGAGTGCAACAATTTTTCCTAATGAAAAGCCTGCTTGCCGGAGTGTGCCATCACTGACTAAATCCACTTGTTGGATATCAGGAAAACACCAAATTCCCGATGAGTGCTGTATTCCCACAGCTTGTATAAATCGCCGGCGGATAGCGATAGCGGCATGAACACTAATTTGCTGTCCAATAATTGCCCATACTAAGGCTTCGAAAGCGTTAGAGGATTGATAAATTCTTAATCCTTTTTGTTTTTCAATCAGTTGACCAAGCGCTGGGTCTGTTAGGTAGAGCGTTTCAAATTCATTAACGGGTTGATGTAAGCCTAATAAGTGTTTCCCAAGGGTGCTGATTTCTGTTTCAGTTGGGAAAATATTGGAAGAATCAATATCCAAAGAAACGGTCGCTTGTTGGTTTTCAATCGCTAACTGAATTTTGGTTGGGTAGTTTTGCCAAATTAGGCCTTTTTGCAAACAATTATCGACAACAATCTCCGCCACATTCTGTTGGTCTCTTAAATGAAAGGCAAAAAAGTCCTCAGAGCGATAAGGTTGTGGGAGCGGTAAATTAACAGTAAATGTTTGCATTATGATGACCTTATAAGATTTTTCTTTAATCCCAATATATTGTGTATTAGCGTATTAAGTAACTCATATTTTAATGAACAAGTATGTTATCTTAATGAGATTGATTATTTCGTAAATAACATGGTGTTTATATTTAATAAGGAAGTGAAATGAAAACTGAAGATTGCAGTTCATCTCATAACCCTTCAATCCCTTCGAAGCCTGTACCTGAATTAACAGGGATTGGTGGTTGGCTAATTTTGCCTATGTTAGGGATTGTGCTATCCATTATTATTCTTCCATTTGCAATTTACGGGCAAAATATTCAGGTTATTGAGTACTGGGATGAGCTAACCAATCCTCAATTCGATACATTCATTCCCTTGTTTAAAGAACTTATTTATTTTGAGCTTTTAGGGAATGCGATTCTATACGCTTTATTACTTTTCTTGTGTTATGTCTTTTTTACGAAGAAAAAACTCACGATTAGAATTTACATTTTTTTCCAGCTATTTTCTTTAGTGTTGACTGTTTCAGATATTATACTGGCAGGCACATTATTAGATTTAGAAGTTGAAGCATCAGATATTCACGACATTCTTCGCGCTCTGATTGGCTGCGCAATTTGGATACCGTATTTTTTGGTTTCTAAGCGTGTAAAAAATACTTTTGTGAATTAAATACCGTCATAGAGGTGACATAATGATTTATTGCAAAAGAGTGTATGACTCAGCAACTGAAAATGATGGTTACCGTGTTTTGGCCGACAGGCTGTGGCCCAGAGGGATTAAAAAAACTGATCTACAGTGTGATGAATGGAATAAAGAAGTGGCTCCTTCTAATGAATTACGCAAATGGTTCCACCAACATACCGACCAATTCGAGCAGTTTGTGCAGCTATACCATGAAGAACTGAATAATACGCAGGCGTGGAAAACGTTAGTTGCACAGGCGCAACAAGGCAACTTGACGCTATTGTATAGCGCAAAAAATACAGAACATAATCAAGCGATTGTACTCAAAGAATACATTGAAGAAAAAATACAGGATAAAAAGGTTCGTTAAATGGAGAATTCTCAACCCACTGTTCAATTAGAGCAGGTTGCTGCGCAAGTTGTCCCACAGCCTGCGCCGAAAAAATCGCTTGAAGGGCTAGGGGGTTGGTTGATTTGGCCAGTCATTGGGCTGTTTTATATGTTGTATAAAATGGTCATGATGCTAATGCAAGACATCTCCCAAGTGAAAACAGTCTGGCCGCTTGCCACGCGGGTTGATTCCGACTTTTATGTGCCTGGGTTTTCAACGGCTTATTATCTGTTACAAACGGGTTATGGGGTGCTCATTGCATTGCTACTGTGGGCCTTCATCGCGGCAGTTAAATGGAAAAAAAGTGCGAAGTGGTTATTTATCATAACCATGTTGTTATACACCTTGATGGTGTTTGTTGCCCGCTTTGTCTTCCCTTATACATTTGGTATGGAAATTAATTACTCAAACGTTATCGCAGCGATTAATGGCAGCTTCTATTGTGTGTTATGGATACCGTATTTTTTAGTCTCTAACCGCGTCAAAAACACGTTTATTCGCTAAAAATTAACCACCTTCCTTGAAGGTGGCTCTCAATTCTATTCACCAGAAAGATTTAATGTATGGGTAATATTGCAGCGCTCAATAAAGGCGTCATCATGGGAAACCAGTAGCAATGTACCTTGGTAATGATTCAATAAATCCTCCAGTAACTGCTTCGATTCTAAATCCAGATGGTTATCTGGTTCGTCGAGTAACAAAATCGCAGGTGGGTTTGGGCTATGAGTCAGGGCTAATAATGTGGCTTTGAGCTGTTCGCCGCCGCTCAATTGTTGTAATGGCAACAAGGATTTATCACCTCTAATCCGTAGCATACCCAGTTGTGTCCGCCACTGTTCAACAGTAAATGAGGGTTGGTATTGATGTAAAGCTTCACCTACTGGTAGCGTTTTATCGAGCAAGTTTAAGTGCTGATCTAAATAACAAAAATGGCCACTTAAACGAGATTCACCTGATTGGGCTTGGAGATGCCCAGAAAGCACCTTAAGTAAGGTGGATTTACCACAACCATTATCACCTTGAATATGCCAATGTTCCCCACTGTATACGGTGAATGACAGCGGTGATAAATGGCCATAGGGTAAGCAAAGATCTGAAGCGAAAACTGTCACTTTTTTCCCCTCGCTCTGGTAGTCAATCACCATTTTTTGCTGCTTAGTATGGTGTATTTTCTCTTGGTTTTCTTGTTGTTGGCCTTGCAAGTTATCCATCACTCGCTGATGACGTTCAGCAACATTAGACTGCCTTTTTTCCGCACGGTTTTTCTGCATATCGAGTAGCAATAAGGATTGAGAACCACCATAACGGATTTTTTCTCCCTGCTTTTTCCGCTGAGCGGCCTTTTGCAACGTGGCCTGTTGCTGCTTTTTCTCTTGGTTAATGCGCTTTTCTAAACGCTCAGCTTGAGCATCAATCGCGGCAATTTCGAAATTCTTCTGGGTGTCATATAACCCATAATTTCCCCCATATTCCTGCAAGCCTTTTTCGGTGAGCTCAAAAATGGTTGCCATTTCATTTAACAGTGCTCGGTTATGAGAGATAACAAGGCTACCCGCTCGGTGCTCAGTCAGTTTTTGGCTTAGCCACTGACGGCTAGTCGCATCCAAATGGTTATCTGGTTCATCAAGCAGTAAGAAGCTATCTTGCTGTAAAAAGGCACGGCATAGGGCAAGGCGTGTGCGTTCGCCACCGCTAAGATGGGCGATAGGGGTGTCCATCGAAATGGGTAACCGAGCGGAATCCAATAAACTTTGCCATTGAGATGGTAAATGCCATTTGTCGTCTACTTGCTCAAAATCGCGCTGTGAGCCATTACCTGATTCAATGCGAGAAAAAGCATGATACAGCTCCGTAATACCTAAAGCATCAATCAGCGTTTCACCTGCTAAGCGGGTGAGCTGATTAATATGGATAAAGGGCATATTCCAATGCACATTCCCCTGTGTAGGCGGTAGAACTTGAGCAAGCAGCTTCATAAGCACCGATTTACCTCGCCCATTATGACCAATTAAGGCATTTTTTTGGCAAGATAACGTCCCGCTTAAAGGAGGAAACAGGGCGGTTTGGTTAAATTCGATATTCAGTTGTGAAAAGTGACACGCAATTGTCATAGGCACCTCCAAAAATAAAGAGTGCAGACAACGTCGTTGACTTATCAAGAAGCGTCGATGAATAGCGTTGCCTGCCAGGAACAGAAAAATGAATACCAAGGCGGTATTGGGAAATATTTTCTGGCAGTGCTTAATTCATCGTAGGGAGTACCTGCTAAGTTAAATGATAGGATAAAAGACGTGCATATTATAGGCAAAGAAAATCAATTTAAGCAACCTATAGGCTTTAAATATAAAAAAGCCAGTCACTTGACTGGCTTTGTACTAACAACGAGATTTTTACGATTATGCAGAGGTATGCTCTGACAACCATTGTGCAATGCGCTGTTTTTCTGAATCATTCAGCCACATGCCCAATTTAGTACGACGCCAGATGGCATCATCTAATTCTGTTACCCACTCATTTTTCACTAAGTAACGCAGTTCGGCTTCATAGACGTTGGCACCGAATGATTCACCGAGATCGCTGAGCGAATTCGCGCCGTCTAAAATGAGTTTGCTGTTGCTGCCGTAAGTTCTTGCATAACGCAGGGCGATGCCTTCTGGAAGCCATTGATAATGTTGGCGTAATACGCGTGCATAACCATCACGGTCACAACCTTCGATATCACCACCCGGTAATTGACCATTTTTAGTCCACGGGCTACCTGCGTTCGGGTAGTAAGTGGCGAGTTTATTCACTGCGGCTTCAGCTAATTTACGGTAAGTAGTTAATTTACCACCGAATACAGACAGTAACGGTGCTTGCCCTTGCTCATCGTGAATATCTAATGTGTAGTCACGGGTAATCGCTTGTGGTGAGTCAGATTCATCATCACACAATGGGCGAACCCCTGAGTAATCCCATACCACATCTTCAACCGTTAACTGTTTTTTGAAGTGGTCGTTATACACTTTAAGCAAATAGCTGACTTCTTTATCATCAATCTTGACGTCTTTTGGATCGCCCTTGTATTCCACATCCGTTGTACCGATGATTGAGAACTCATCCATCCATGGAATAACAAAGACAATGCGGTTATCTTCGTTTTGCAGGATGTAAGCTTGCGGTTCATCGTGAGCACGTGGAACAACAATATGGCTACCTTTGATTAAGCGAATGCCATATGGCGATTTTAATTTCAAACCATCGTCAAAGAATTCTTTGACCCATGGACCCGTCGCATTAACCAGTCCTTTCGCTTTCCACGTATGAGTTTCGCCCGTACGTAAGTCTTGTGCCTCAACGACCCATAAGCCATTTTCACGATAAGCACGCGTTACTTTTGTGCGAGTACGAACTTCACCATGCTTACGTACCACTTCTTGAGCGTTTAGAACAACTAAACGCGCATCATCAACCCAGCAGTCAGAGTATTCAAACCCTTTGGTTAACTCAGGTTTCAAGACAGAGTTCTGGTTGAACTTTAAGCTTTTACTGCTTGGTAGGCTTACACGTTTACCTAAATGGTCATAAAGGAACAGGCCAATACGGATCATCCAAGCTGGGCGTAAATGAGGTTGGTGCGGTAAACGGAAACGCATTGGAAACGCAATATGCGGTGCCAGTCGTAATAGGACTTCGCGCTCAGCCAGTGCTTCACTGACTAATCTGAATTCATAATGTTCGAGGTAGCGTAAGCCACCGTGGATCAGCTTTGAACTCGCTGATGAGGTTGCACTCGCTAAGTCTTGAGCTTCGAGCAGTAATACCGATAATCCACGACCTGCAGCATCAGCTGCAATACCAGCGCCGTTGATCCCGCCGCCGATGACAATCAAGTCTTTAGTTTCCATGCATCCCCCTGAGATGTTCGAAACACTTTCAATAATGTTCGTTTTCGCTCATTTGATTGTAATCAAATTCCATTAGTATGCCAACTAATAATGAAGAAAAATAACAACTGCGTGATGTCGATAACAAATTTCATACACGTCATTCTTCCCACCACAGCGTTGCTGGCCGCACTTGCTAACCCTAGTCACGTACTTGTTGTACGCTCCTAGGGCTTAGCTTCATTTACCGCCTAGCTGTGATGAGAATTATTTTGTGTATAACGCGTTAGTTAAATAATGATTAGAAACGAATTGAGAAATAGAAAGAAAAATAGGGGGATTGTGAAGAACGGCGATATTCAAAAACATGATAGCAGCGCAAGGGCACTGCCATCATGAACCTAATGATTTGATTAGCAAAGTTCGAGCTGGACGTTATGTTGCTCAATCACTTTGAGAATGCTGTCTGGTGGTTGTTTGTCGGTAAATAAATAGTCGATTAAATTCATATTACCGAGGTTGACCATCGCATTACGGCCAAATTTAGAGTGATCGGTGACTAGCATCACGCAGCGTGAATTCTCAATAATTGCGCGCTTAGTACGCACTTCATGATAATCGAACTCCAGTAGCGAGCCGTCCATGTCAATGCCGCTAATACCGAGGATGCCGTAATCCAATCTAAATTGAGAGATAAAATCGAGGGTGGCTTCACCCACAATGCCACCATCACGCGAGCGTACTTCACCCCCCGCTAAAATTAAGCGAAAGTCTTCTTTTGGCATCAGTAACGTGGCAACGTTAAGGTTATTGGTTACCACACGCAGGTTTTTATGGTTAACCAACGCATGGGCAACGGCTTCAGGTGTCGTCCCGATATCAATAAATAACGTCGCGCCATCAGGAATTTGGCTAGCGACATGCTGCGCAATACGGGCTTTTTCGTCTGACCACATGATTTTACGGTCATTATACGCCGCGTTTACGGAGCTTGAAGGCAGTGCTGCGCCACCGTGGTGCCGCTGAATTTTATTTTGCTCAGCGAGGTCATTGAGGTCTCGTCGAATGGTTTGAGGGCTAACCTCAAAGTGCTCGACAAGTTCTTCAGTACTGACATATCCCTGAAGACGCACAAGTTCAACGATTGCATCATGTCTCTGGGTTTGTTTCACAGCGTTAGCCTCTAATTATTAAAATGTATTATCTGGAGCTCTGGTGTTTTATAAAACTGTGCCTATTATCCCACACTCCCATCAATAAGCCGATAATTAACCCTGAAGTGTGTGCGGCATTAGCAATATGCATACCTAAAATATCGAAGTAACCGAAAAAGAGCCAGATAATTGAGAAGATCATTAACCCTCGGGGGACATTCACACCGCTTTCTGGGTTGCGCTCACCCGTCAACCACACGTAGCTGACCAAGGCATAAACGACACCCGATAAGCCCCCAAAGTTGTTTTCGCTAAACAGCGATTGCCCCCAGTTACTAAACAGGGCGGAGACTAATAAAATGGTAAAGAGCTTCCCTGTTCCTAGCTTGCGTTCAACTTGGCCTGCCAGAAACCACCATAGCGCAAGGTTAAACCCAATATGCGACAATGAGAAATGGACAAATGCAGGGCTTATCCAACGCCAAAGTTCGGATTGTTGGTCGCCAATTGGCCACGCTAAGTAACGCAATACTTCCCGCGCATCGGTCATTTCTACCCAAAGATATACAATAATCGATAGCAGAATAACAGCAATTGTTAGTGGGCCCGATTGTTCTTTTAGGTAGCCCCAAGTGAGGAAATTGCGGTATTGAAATTGCGTATCGGCATTACCTGTTTGCCAACTGGCAGCAAGGTAGCGTGGGTCATTAGGGTTTTGTAGGAAAGTATCAAGTTCTTGACGGACTTGATTAAGAAATTGGTCATCTTCCAACCAAAGTTCATATAGCGCTTGTTCTTGAGATGGCTGAAGGCTTAAATGAATATTTTGCCCTGCCATATAGTCAACAAATGCCTGCGCCATTCTTGGGTTAGCAAAGGAAGTGATGTGGATCATGAATGCGTTTTCTCGTCTAGAGCGCCGTGACGGCTTGTGGATATTCCCTTAACCAGGCTTCAAACCCGCCATTAATGCTGTAAACAGATTCATAGCCGATATTGATAAGATACTGTGCTGCGCCTTGGCTGCTGTGCCCGTGGTAGCACATAACCATAACGGGTTGTTCATAATCCGTTTGTTCTAAAAATTGGCTCAGCGACTCATTGGTGAGGTGATAAGCGCCGCTGGCATGACCTGCGCGGAAGCTTTGTGGATCACGTACATCAACAAGTACGGCAGTGCTTTCCAACCAATGTTGATAAGCTTGCTCTGGTGTTAGTGTCTCAAAATGGTCCATAAAATACCGAATATAGTGGGGAACCCCCATAAAAAACGAATTCGGCACCTGTAAGCAGAAAAACAGGTGCCAGATGTTAGTGGCAATTAGTAGAAAGAGTGCTCGCCACGTTGGTGTTCAGTCAGGTCTTTAACGCCTTTTAGCTCACCATCAAACATTTTCAGTAATTCTTTTTCGATACCTTCTTTTAAGGTGACATCGACCATAGAACAACCGTTACAACCACCGCCAAATTGCAGGATAGCAAAGCCTTCATCGGTAATTTCCATCAGGGAAACACGACCGCCGTGGCTGGCTAATTGCGGGTTAATTTGTGACTGTAAAACGTACTCAACACGCTCGATTAATGGTGCATCGTCAGAGACTTTGCGCATTTTCGCGTTTGGTGCTTTAAGAGTTAGTTGTGAGCCCAGCTGGTCGGTAACGAAATCAATTTCCGCTTCTTCCAAGAAAGGTGCGCTAATTTCATCAACATAAGCAGATAATTTCTCGAACTTCAGTTCCTTATCTGTTGCTTCAACGGCACCCGGTGGGCAGTATGACACGCCACACTCAGCTGTCGGTGTACCTGGGTTGATGACAAATACACGGATTTGGGTTCCTGGCTCTTGAGTTTCCAACAACTTGGCAAAATGAGCCTGTGCTGCTTCAGTAATATTAATCATAATCATTTGCTCAATAATAGTTGACTGCTTTAGTTGGTTATAATACGCCCATTTACCCCTTTCCTACAAGGTGCGACAGAGTGACCACGCATCAACAGTGCGTGCACCCGCACAAATCAACAATTGTGCCGCCGCATTCATTGTCGAACCTGTCGTGATAACATCATCAAGAATAGCGACATGTAGGCCAGAAACCGCAGTTTCTAAGGTAAATGCTCCCTTTAGGTTTTTTCGGCGATGTTCACGTTTTAGTGTAATCTGCGCCAGTGTACCACGACTACGGAGTAATGAATTTTGCGAATAGGGGATATTTAACCATCTGGATAAATTTTCGCCTATTAATGCCATGTGGTCAAATCCTCGCCACCATAATCGGTGGCGATGCAAGGGAATGGTGACGATGAGATCGGGTTTTTGCCATGTATTTTCACGGTAACCCCGCAGCCAAAACAAAACAAAAATGCGCGCTAAAGCAAAAGCGAGCTGAGATTGTTGATTAAACTTAAAGTGATGAATAAGCTTACGTAATGGGTTTTTATAGGGTGTGACGGTAATCAAACGTTGCCAAGCAGGGGGCTGTTTTAAGCAGCGACCACAGTGCAGCATATCGAGTTCGCTGGGTAATGCGCAGCGTGGGCAGCACTTCGGCATGGTTGGTAAGCCTTTAAGGCAAAAGCTGCAAATGCTTTGGCTGCTTAAGTTAAGTGATTGATGGCAAAGCCAACACGCCCCTTCCATTGATAGCATGATGATATTCCGTTAAAAATGTTGATTGAATAAAGAGAGTGTAACCATGGCAAAGCTATATTGGCAGACCGTCGGCGAAGGAAAACAAGATCTTGTGTTGCTGCACGGATGGGGGTTGAATGCGCAAGTTTGGCAAACCATTATTCCTCGAATCGCTTCGCATTTTCGTGTTCATCTCGTTGACTTGCCAGGCTATGGCCGAAGCCAAGATTTTGCACCAATGAACATTCAATCCATGGCGGATATTCTGTGGGAACACGCCCCGAAAAACGCCATTTGGTTAGGGTGGTCGCTGGGGGGGTTAGTTGCCAGTCGCATTGCACTGGATCACCCTTATGAAGTTCAAGGCCTGATCACCGTGGCATCTTCCCCTTGCTTTAAAGCCGATGGAAACTGGGCGGGTATTCGGCCCGAAGTGTTATTGGGCTTTGAGCAGCAGCTTGCCGCGGATTTTCATCGCACTGTCGAACGCTTTTTAGCGTTGCAAACCTTAGGCACAGAAAGCGCCCGCAATGATGCGCGTACCTTAAAATCGGTGGTGCTTGAACAACCTATCCCAACGGTGGAAACGTTAAATGCAGGGCTTGAATCATTACGAACAGAAGATTTACGAGAAGAATTAAAAAGCCTACCAGTACCGTTCTTACGGATTTATGGTTACCTTGATGGCCTTGTGCCTCGTAAGATGGTGCCTGTATTGGATGAGCTTTACCCAAACTCCCCGTCCGTTATTATGCGCAATAGCGCCCATGCGCCGTTTATTTCACATCCCGATGAGTTTTGTGAATATTTGCTGGATTTTCAAAGCCGATTGGAAGAGTAAAAATAGTAAGCCACTGAGGTTGTGGCTTACTTTATCTTATAAACAAAATGGGCGCAGTCGGTGCTTTCTGGGCAGCCTTTGCAGCTAGGGCCCGTTAAGCAGGCGCTCATATCTACCTGCTCAATTTTCCCCAAGCTTTCCAACTTTTCCACCATCGCTTTTATCATTGGCGTTGGGGTTTTGAGTTGTTCGCTGAGTAACGCGATGTCAGCTTGCCCGTATAAAGCAATCAAATCTCTTACTTGCAGCAAGCTGATCATCGTTTAGTCCTTCATGTATAGGGGCTGTTTATCTTTGCTGCTGATTTTTACCGCTAAAAACGGTTAAAAAACAACTAAAACAATGGATAAATGTGTCAATCAAGCTGACCGACTACTTATTTGTGTTAAATACAGAGCTTAAATGCTGCCCTACGGGTTCGATTAAAGCGCGTTTCACTCATTTGATGCGGCGTTGAGAGGATCTTGCCTAGTTTACTAGGCGGCGAACCTCTCGCCTTGCCTAAAATGGCTTTAATTCGAATAAAAATTGGCCATTAAATATAAACAGCCCCTAATGGCATGCAGTGTTCGAGCAGCCAGAGCACTGCTGTGCGGTTTTGCTTTTAATATTCAACGTCACGCGGCTACGTATGCGGCGCAGGAACATGAACAGGGCAATATTAAATACCACAACAGCGATGATGGTAATTAAGCTACTTTGCGGGTGCTCACTAAACGTCGCGGTTTGGTAAAACAGCGCTGACAGGCTATAGGCCACATTCAGTCCCCAGAAGATGGAGAAACTCATCCAGCTTTTGTTTGTTTCGCGAGCAATCGCCCCCATGACTGACACACAAGGCACATACAGTAAGACGAAAATCAGGTAGCTATAGGCGGCAATACCAGTGCCAAATTTCGCTGCCATGGTGCCCATTGAGCCTGATTCCATTTCACCATCACCTTTGCTGGCTTCGATTGGGTTTGATAACGCGCTTAAGGTAAAGGTGCCTTTTAAGCTATCCCATGTTTCAGAGACCGCATCTTCCAGTTCTTCCCATAAGTTGAAAGATTCTGCATCGAACGGCTCTGAGGTAATCGCTTCGGCGGTATACAGGGTGTTTAACGTCCCAACAACTACTTCTTTTGCCATCGCACCGGTAATCAAGCCCACGGTTGCTTGCCAGTTGTCGGCATGAACACCGATTGGCTGCAATGCAGGGGTGATCACTTTACTGACGGAAGCCAGAGCGGAATCATTGATGTTATCAACGGGTTTACCGGAGAACGAGAAGCTATTGAGCGCGCCGATAAAGATACTCGCCACGACGATGACTTTACCTGCACGCACCACGAAGCCTTTTAAGCGTTGCCACGTTTGAATTAACAACGTTTTGACGTGTGGCACGTGGTACACCGGCAATTCCATCACGAATGGCGATGCTTCACCACGCATAAGGGTGTGTTTGAGTAAAAGCCCCGTGAGGATAGCCACAACAATCCCTAAAATATACAGAGAGAACACGACACTCGCGCCATTTTTACCAAAGAAGGCTGCGGCAAATACCGCAAAGATTGCCAGCCTTGCACCGCAAGACATAAACGGCGCCATCAGAACGGTAATTAGCCTTTCACGTGGGGCATCAAGGGTACGAGCGCCCATAATCGATGGGACGTTGCAACCAAAGCCGACGATTAATGGAACAAACGATTTGCCCGGTAGACCCAACGCCTGCATTAATCTGTCCATCACAAAAGCCGCACGAGCCATATAGCCAGAGTCTTCAAGGATGGAGAGGAATAGGTACATCATCCCGATTTGTGGCACCAATGGCAGAACGGTATTAATACCGCCGCCGACACCTTGTGCGAGGAATATTGTGAGCCAATCAGGGAAACTGAAATAGGCACCAACCCACTGAATACCATGGATAAATATCGCCTCAGAAGCCCCTTCAAAGAACGGCTGAAGTGCCCCACCAATATTGATGGCAAGGACAAACATTAGGTACATCACAAATAAGAAAATCGGTACGCCTAACCAGCGGTTGAGGATAAATCTATCTAGTGATTGTGTGAGTCGGTTAGGTTCAGCCGCACTATTGTTGATCGCCGCTTGGCAGATGGTTGCAATAGATTGATAACGCGCATCAGCAATCAGCAGTTCAGGTTCTTCATTCAATGTTTCATTGAGCTGTTGGCGAGTTGTTTGTAATTGCGTTTCCGAAATTTCAGCACGCTGACGGCTATAAATATCCCCTTCTAGAATTTGCAGGGCTAACCAGCGGCGCTGTTGTTGGCTAAATTGTTGTGCTGAAATTTGTTCAGATAATGAATCAACAGCTTGTAATAGCTGTGGTGGATATTCAACAAGGGCTTTTTGGTTATTTTGCGGGTGAGTATCAATGGCTTTTTTCAGTTTATCAATGCCCGTTGCACGGGTTGAAACCATTGGGATCACAGGGCAACCCAGTTGTTTTTCCAGCTCAGCAATATCGATATCTATGTGCTGGCTTTGGGCAATATCCAACATATTCAGAGCGACAATGCATGGGACGCCTAACTCAATTAATTGCAATGTCAGGTAGAGGTTGCGTTCTAAGTTAGACGCATCCACAACGTTAATCAGCATGTCGGCTTCGCCACTTAAAATAAAGTAGCAGGCGATTTGTTCGTCGAGGGAAGTCTGTTCAGAAATGGTGGTGAGCGAGTAAGTACCGGGGAGGTCGACAAGCTCAATTTTGTGGTCATCCGTATGGAAGCGGCCAACTTTGCGCTCAACGGTGACGCCAGCCCAGTTACCGACGCGCTGTCTTGATCCTGTTAGCTGGTTAAAAAGGGTTGTTTTACCTGCATTGGGGTTACCAATTAAGCCGATAGTCAATCGTTTCATAGTGTTTGCCAATAATCAAAAAAGAAGACTTAAGCGGTAGGCGCTTCATCAAGGTTTAGTAGGGCGAGATCCTTTTTACGTAGCACTAAGCTGACGCGGTGGGTTTCTATTTGCACAGGATCGCCAAAAGGCGCTAAACGCACCACTTTAAAAACGGAGCCCGGTAATAAACCGAGAGACAATAATTTTTGTCGGTATGCAGGGCTTATCTCAGGGGAAAAGCCCAAAATTTTGTAACTGCATTGAGGAAGTATAGCCATAGTGTCTTCCTATTTTCTTCCTAATGATTCAATTCATAATGATACTGATAATTATTGTTAGAAAAGTTTCTATCTACAAGTAAAATACTGAGAAAAGCAAAAATAAATCTAATTAACAATGAGAATCATAATCATCCACCTTTTGTTATATTTAGCCTCTTTTTTCGTCAATTTGACTTGATGTGGATCAACGAAGCATGGAGTTAGCGGTGTTTTTTTAGATAGTGATGGGATAAGGCGGAAAGAATTAATCGGATTGGTTTTTAAACAATACATTTAGTTTGCTTATTAATTTAGCAGTGAAGATATTTCTAGTGAATACTAAATACCCCAATGAATTTATTGGGGTATTTAGCTTAATCAGATTACTTTTTTTTGCCAAATGCAGCAGCAAGGGCGTCGCTCATGGCACTGTTGCCTGATGAATTATCGTTTTGGCGTGAGTTGCCACGAGGTGCAGGGGATTTACGTGCGTTTTTATCTTGTGCAGGTGCAGCTTTACGAGGTGCGCTGTTGGAATCACCTGCTTGTTCGTCCAAGCGCATGGTGAGGGCGATACGCTTGCGGGCAATATCCACATCCAACACTTTTACTTTCACAATATCGCCAGCTTTCACCACTTTATGTGGGTCTTCGACGTAACTATTGGAGAGTGAAGAGATATGCACTAAGCCATCTTGGTGCACGCCGATATCCACAAATGCACCAAAGTTGGTCACGTTGGTCACTGCACCTTCTAATATCATGCCAGAAACGAGGTCATTCATCGTTTCCACGCCTTCAGCAAAGGTGGCTGTTTTAAACTCAGGACGTGGGTCACGACCTGGTTTTTCTAACTCTTTGATAATATCTGTAACCGTTGGGACACCAAACTGCTCTGTTGTGAAATCACGCGGGCTCAGCGCGTTGAGCGCTTGTGAATTACCCATGATGTCTTTCAGTGGCTGGCGGACGGTTTGCAGAATTTTTTCAACGATAGGGTAAGCTTCAGGGTGAACCGTTGACGCATCCAGTGGGTTCTCGCCATTAGTGATACGCAGAAACCCAGCGCACTGTTCAAAGGCTTTAGGCCCAAGGCGTGCCACTTTCAGTAACTGTTTACGGTCATTGAATTGGCCGTTTTCATCGCGCCAATCAACCACGTTCTGTGCGATCATTTTGCTCAGGCCTGCAACGCGAGTCAGCAAGGCAACTGAGGCGGTATTTAAGTCCACACCTACCGAGTTTACACAGTCTTCAACAACGGCATCCAGTTTACGGGCGAGTTGAGTTTGGCTGACATCATGTTGGTATTGGCCTACCCCGATAGATTTCGGGTCTATTTTAACCAGCTCAGCCAGCGGGTCTTGCAGACGGCGGGCAATCGATACAGCGCCACGTAATGACACATCCAAGGTTGGGAATTCTAGCGCAGCCAGTTCAGAGGCGGAGTACACTGACGCACCCGCTTCACTGACAATCACTTTTTGCGCAGTCACTTCAGGGTATTGTTTTTGCACTTCTGCAAAGAAGCGCTCCGTTTCACGGGAAGCGGTACCGTTACCAATTGCCACTAATTCCACGTTATGTTTCTGGCACAGTGCGGCCACGATGGTTGCCGCTTTTGCTGCTTGGCCAGTGTGTGGGTAGATTGTGTCGGTGGCAATAAGTTTCCCTGTCGCATCCACGACAGCAACTTTTACCCCAGTACGCAGGCCCGGATCGAGGCCCATAGTAGCACGCATACCTGCGGGTGCTGCCATCAGTAAGTCACTGAGATTGCGGGCAAAAACGTTAATCGCTTCTTCTTCGGCTTTTTCGCGCAAAGAACTCATCACTTCCGTTTCTAAGTGTAGTAAGACTTTGACGCGCCATGTCCAACTGATCACCGCTTTGCGCCATTGGTCAGCAGGGGCGTTGTTCAAACGGACATCTAAGTGGCGAGTAATAATTTCTTCGCAATAACTTTCTTTTGGTGGCTCATCGAATTGAGGGTCACAATTTAACGAAAGCTGTAAAACCCCTTCGTTGCGACCGCGGAACATGGCCAGTGCTCGGTGTGAAGGCACTTGTGAAACAGGTTCGTGATGCTCGAAGTAATCGCTAAATTTGACGCCTTCTGCTTGTTTACCTTCTGCAACGACGGAAACAAGGTGGGCATTTTTCCAAATATAGTCACGAACTTTGGCTAATAAGGCTGCATCTTCGGCGAAACGCTCCATCAGGATATAACGTGCGCCATCTAAGGCCGCTTTCACATCAGCAACGCCTTTATCTGCATCGACGTAAGTTTGTGCGAGTGCTTCAGGAGATTGGCTTGGGTCTGTCCACAACGTATCCGCTAATGGCTCAAGTCCCGCTTCAATGGCGATTTGCCCACGAGTACGACGTTTCGGTTTGTAAGGTAAGTACAGGTCTTCAAGTTCGGTTTTGTTAAGCGTGGTATTAATTGCAGAAGCCAATTCTGGCGTGAGTTTCCCTTGCTCTTCAATCGATTTGAGAATGGTTTGCTTACGGCCGTTTAGTTCACGTAAGTACCCTAAGCGGCTTTCTAGCTGGCGAAGCTGAGTATCGTCCAACCCTCCGGTAACCTCTTTACGGTAACGCGCGATAAACGGGACAGTATTGCCTTCATCCAATAACGTGATGGCAGAAAAAACCTGTTTCGGTTGGGCTTGCAGTTCAGCTGCAATGATTTGGCTTAGAGTTTCATTCATGTCGTGTTTAAATACCTACTGAAAGAACAGTTAAAAAATTTACTGCACTGTTATACTTGGTGGTAGCGAGAATTTCCAGATTGAATTTCGGTCTATTGGTAGGAAAGTCTCAGATTATATTCTATAAAATATTATAATTATTGTTTTCTTTGACTAATATTCTAAGGTTATGGCGAAAAGTCTATTAATAACGCGTGAAGGTTGGGATGCGCTCGACCAAGAGCTAAAGTATCTGTGGAAAGAGGAACGGCCTAGAGTCACTCAATCCGTGTCAGAAGCTGCGGCACAAGGGGATCGTTCAGAAAATGCAGAATATATTTATGGTAAAAAAAGGCTGCGTGAGATAGACCGACGTATTCGTTTTTTATCCAAAAGGTTAGATCAACTCAGGATTATCGAGCCCGATCCTCGCCAAGAAGGCCGTGTCTTTTTTGGGGCATGGGTTAAACTTGAAGATGATAATGAAAATATCAGAATATTCCGCATTGTCGGTGCAGACGAGTTTGACCCTGCAAAACAATGGATTTCAATTGACTCACCCGTTGCTCGCGCCCTGATTGGCAAGCAGGTCGATGATGAAATTACGGTGAATACGCCGGGCGGTGAAGTCACCTATTTTGTGTTAGATATAAGCTATAAGCCACTAACCGACTGAAGTGTAAAATGATTCATTAAATCTATGGTTAGTGGTAAATTAGTGAACATTAAACGTGTTTTTGTTCACATTTAGAACAATAATTTGAAAGATGCACATCTTGAGGGCTACAAAATGCAGGAAAGTTATAAAGTTCTTGTCGTCGATGATGATATGCGTTTACGTGCACTGCTGGAGCGTTACCTCACTGAACAAGGCTTTCAGGTAAGGAGTGCTGCAAACGCTGAACAAATGGACAGGATCCTGACGAGGGAATCTATTCATCTGATCGTGTTAGATTTAATGCTTCCGGGTGAAGATGGTTTATCAATTTGCCGTCGTTTACGTAGCCAAAATAACCCAATTCCTATCATTATGGTCACGGCGAAGGGTGAAGAAGTTGACCGTATCGTTGGTTTAGAAATCGGTGCGGATGACTATATTCCAAAACCGTTTAACCCACGTGAATTGCTTGCACGTATTCGTGCGGTATTACGTCGTCAAGCGAATGAATTACCGGGTGCGCCATCTCAAGATGATGCAGTGATTACCTTTGGTAAATTTAAACTGAATCTCGGAACGCGTGAAATGTTCCAAGGTGATGAAAATATGCCATTGACCAGCGGTGAGTTCGCGGTATTAAAAGTGTTGGTTTCTTACCCAAGGGAACCGTTATCTCGTGACAAGCTGATGAGCTTAGCGAGAGGCCGCGAGTACAGTGCGATGGAGCGTTCTATCGACGTTCAAATTTCACGCTTGCGTCGTATGGTTGAAGAAGACCCAGCGCACCCACGTTATATTCAAACAGTTTGGGGCTTGGGCTATGTGTTTGTTCCGGATGGAAGTAAAGCATGAAGCGACTGAGGTTCTCTCGACGTAGTACATTTTCTCGCTCGTTGTTCTTGTTTGTTGCGCTGCTGTTCGCCAGTTTAGTGACCAGCTACATGGTTGTATTGAATTTTGTTGTGATGCCAAGCTTACAGCAATTCAATAAAGTCCTTGCGTATGAAGTAAGAACATTGATGACCGAGAAAATGGTGCTGCAAGATGGAACCTCAGTGCGGGTTTCCCCCGCTTTGCGTAAGAAAATCTACAACGAATTAGGTATTACGTTCTATGCCCACTCAGCTGCAATGGAAGAGGGGCTGAACTGGGCTAAAGAGTATGATTTTCTGAGCGACCACATGTCGCAATACTTAGGTGGAAAGGCGAGTGTTCATCTTGAACTTGGCCGTGAGTATCCGATCTTGTGGTTAACATCTTACCTCGCCCCCGATATTTGGGTGCGAGTTCCCCTGACCGAAATTGGTCAAAATCAATTTTCCCTTGTTTTCAGATATACCTTAACCATTTTCCTCACAATTTTTGCGGGGGTATGGCTGTATATCCGCTACCAAAACAAGCCATTGCTTGAATTGGAGTACCATGCAGGGGAGGTCGGAAAGGGCTTTGTTTTGCCCCCAATGCAAGAAAAGGGGGCAACGGAAGTTAGAGCCGCAATTCGGTCTTTTAATCACATGGCCGCAGGGATCAAAACCCTAGAAAATGACCGAACTGTCTTGATGGCAGGGGTCAGTCATGACTTAAGAACACCGCTAACCCGGATTCGCTTAGCGACAGAAATGATGAGCCCAGAAGACAGCTATCTGGCGGAGTCTATCAATAAAGATATTGAAGAGTGTGACGCGATTATCGGCCAATTCATGTCTTACTTGAAAACAGGACAAGAGATGGATATGGAGTTCTGCGACCTCAACGCTATCTTAATGGAAGCGGTCAACTCAGAAAGCAATGTTATCGGCGAAATCGAAACGGCGTTAGAACCGGGCTCAATGGTCGTGAACGGTAACCCGCTAGCGATTAAGCGTGCAATCACCAATATGATTGTGAACGCTTATCGTTATGGGAATGGCTGGATCAAAGTGAGCAGCGGTAAAACTGAGGATTTTGTCTGGTTCCAAGTGGAAGATGATGGTGCAGGTATCAAAGAAGAAGATATACACCGCTTGTTCCAACCCTTTGTACAAGGTGAAAAAGCACGCAGTAATACGGGAACTGGCTTAGGGCTAGCGATTATACGCCGTATAGTGGATGCCCATGAAGGGAGTATAGAGATCCACAAAAGTGAGCGTGGCGGGTTTGCGATTAGGGCTCTTCTCCCCCTCAAAGAAAAAGAAGACTAAATACTCTTCACACTTTGCACCGCAGCGTTGTTGGCTGCGCTCGGCTACTCGAGTCACATACTTGTGTATGCTCCCCGAGATACCCTTACTTGGCCGCCTAGCTGCGGCACAAATTGTTTTGAGTATTATCTGTATTTAGCTAAATACACTTCACACATTGCACCGCAGCGTTGTTGGCTGCGCTCGGTTACTCGAGTCACATACTTGTGTATGCTCCCCGAGATATCCTTACTTGGCCGCCTAGCTGCGGCACAAATTGTTTTGAGTATTATCTGTATTTAGCTAAATACACTTCACACATTGCACCGCAGCGTTGTTGGCTGCGCTCGGCTACTCGAGTCACATACTTGTGTATGCTCCCCGAGATACCCTTACTTGGCCGCCTAGCTGCGGCACAAATTGTTTTGAGTATTATCTGTATTTAGCTAAATACACTTCACACATTGCACCGCAGCGTTGTTGGCTGCGCTCGGTTACTCGAGTCACATACTTGTGTATGCTCCCCGAGATACCCTTACTTGGCCGCCTAGCTGCGGCACAAATTGTTTTGAGTATTATCTGTATTTAGCTAAATACACTTCACACTTTGCGCTACAGCGTTGTTGGCTGCGCTCGGTTACTTGGGTCACATACTTGTGTATGCTCCCCGAGATACCCTTACTTGGCCGCCTATCGATAACTTGAACTATTTAGCGCTATCCTTTTTTGCCTAGACTAAAAATATTTTCGCTTTTATGACAGTCTGTCATTTTTCTTTTTCAAACTTATCTTGATATGATATTTTTCTAACTAATTGAATTTAAATTATTTTTATTTTTATCCTGCCTGATTTTATCTCTTCCTCAGTGAAAAAATAATCAATTGTCATAAAACTGTCATAAAAACGACATGTTGTCGTAACTAAATTGTCCTATTTTTCCTACCGTGACATACACCCAACAATTTTATACTTGATTGTTTCTATACATCCCCGGAGGGATTATGAAAATGACGCGTACCACCTTAGCAAGCGTAATGGCAGCAACTTTATCTCTGACTGCAATGTCTTCTTTTGCTGCTACCAGCCTGACCGGAGCTGGCGCGACCTTCCCTGCTCCTGTCTATGCGAAGTGGGCAGACTCTTATCAGAAAGAAACAGGTAATAAAGTGAACTATCAGGGGATCGGTTCTTCTGGTGGTGTAAAACAAATTAATGCAAGAACCGTTGATTTTGGTGCGTCTGATGCACCATTGACTGACGAAAAATTAAAAGAAGATGGCCTGTTCCAATTCCCTACCGTTATCGGTGGTGTGGTACTGGCGGTTAACGTAAAAGGCATCGAGTCAGGCCAACTGACTTTAGATGGCAACACATTAGGTGATATCTATTTGGGTAAAATCACCAAATGGAATGACCCGGCTATTGCAAAATTAAACCCGAAAGTGAGCTTACCAGACCAAACTATTGCAGTGGTAAGACGTTCTGACGGTTCAGGTACCACATTCGTCTTCACAAGCTACTTAGCAAAAGTCAGCACAGGTTGGAAAGATGAAATCGGTGCGGGTTCAACCGTTAACTGGCCGAAAAACAGCGTAGGCGGTAAAGGTAACGACGGTGTTGCTGCATTCGTACAACGTCTGCCAGGCTCTATCGGTTATGTTGAATATGCTTACGCAAAACAAAATAATCTTGCGTATACTAAGTTAGTTTCTGCGGATGGCGAAGCGGTATCACCAACGGGTGAAAGCTTCAGCGCAGCAGCGAAAAAAGTTGACTGGTCTAAGTCGTTTGCACAAGACCTGACTAACCGTGACGGCGCGAACGCATGGCCAATCACGTCAACGACGTTCATCTTAGTACACAAAGAACAAGCCAATGCTGAGAAAGGCAAAGCGGTTCTCGACTTCTATAACTGGGCGTACGATAAAGGCGGCAAACAAGCAGAAGCACTGGATTACGCCGTGTTACCAAAAGAAGTTGTGACAGCTGTTCGTGCAGCATGGAAAACAGAAATTAAAGATAGCCAAGGTAAAGCATTGTTCTAATGCGCCTCGGGTTGGAAATGGCGGGTAAGCACTGAGGAACAGGACTTACCCGCTCATTGTTGTAACGCAATCCTACAAACCAAGTAGGAATGGAAAGAGAACAAAGCGCATGGCCGAAAAAACAACGGCATTTAGAGCTCCCAGCAAATCAGGTGATGTAATTTTTGGTGCACTGGTAAAGATTGCCGCGCTAATCACTTTGTTAATGCTCGGTGGCATCATTATTTCCCTTATTTTTGCGTCTTGGCCAAGTATGCAGAAGTTTGGGTTTTCGTTTTTATGGACCAAAGAGTGGGATGCACCAGCGGAACAGTTTGGTGCCCTTGTGCCGATTTACGGCACCATTGTAACCTCGTTAATCGCCCTGATTATCGCGGTGCCTGTCAGTTTTGGTATTGCACTGTTCTTAACGGAACTCGCACCAAATTGGCTAAAACGTCCATTAGGGATTGCTATTGAATTACTTGCCGCCATTCCCAGTATTGTTTACGGGATGTGGGGCTTATTCGTTTTCGCACCACTTTTTGCAGAATACTTCCAAGAGCCGGTCGGCAATGTGATGTCGAGTATTCCGATTGTCGGTGAATTATTTTCAGGCCCTGCATTCGGGATTGGTATTTTAGCGGCGGGGATTATCCTCGCGATTATGATTATTCCTTACATTGCGTCTGTGATGCGTGATGTGTTTGAACAAACCCCGGTGATGATGAAAGAGTCAGCCTACGGAATTGGTTGTACCACGTGGGAAGTGATTTGGAACATTGTACTGCCGTATACCCGAAATGGGGTAATAGGTGGGGTGATGTTAGGGTTAGGCCGTGCATTGGGTGAAACCATGGCGGTAACTTTTGTGATTGGTAATACCTACCAACTCGATAGCGTATCCCTCTTCATGCCAGGGAATAGTATTACCTCTGCGTTGGCAAATGAGTTTGCGGAAGCAGAAAGCGGCTTACATACCTCCGCACTGATGGAACTTGGGCTTATCCTGTTTGTTATCACGTTCATTGTGTTGGCAATTTCCAAGTTGATGGTAATGCGTCTTGCGAAGAATGAGGGCCGTTAATATGTCTGAATCTCAACCTTTTATCGTCAATGAGAAAGAACGCGCCCGCCGTCAAGCATGGCGCCGCCAAGTGAATAGAATGGCGCTGTTTGTCTCAATGCTGACCATGGCATTTGGGTTGTTCTGGCTAGTGTGGATTTTATTTTCGACGGTGACCAAAGGGATTGACGGCATGTCCCTCAACCTGTTTACCGAAATGACCCCGCCACCAAATACCGAAGGTGGTGGTTTAGCGAATGCGATCGTCGGAAGTGGTTTATTAATTTTATGGGCAACCGTGATTGGAACGCCTTTAGGGATTTTAGCGGGGATTTACTTGGCGGAATATGGCCGTAAGTCATGGTTAGCGTCTGTAACCCGCTTTATTAATGACATTTTGTTATCAGCACCATCTATCGTTGTTGGCTTGTTTGTGTACACCATCGTGGTGGCACAAATGCAGCACTTCTCCGGATGGGCTGGGGTGATTGCACTGGCATTGCTGCAAATTCCAATTGTTATTCGTACCACTGAAAACATGCTGAAATTGGTACCGGATAGCTTGCGTGAAGCGGCTTATGCTCTTGGAACGCCAAAATGGAAAATGATTTTATCCATTACATTAAAAGCATCAGTATCCGGGATTATTACAGGGATTTTACTGGCAATTGCACGTATCGCGGGGGAAACCGCACCACTTCTGTTTACTTCACTGTCGAACCAGTTCTGGAGTACAGATATGAGCGAGCCAATTGCTAACTTACCTGTGACTATTTTCAAATTCGCAATGAGTCCATTCTCCGAATGGCAAGAGCTTGCATGGGCTGGGGTGCTGTTGATTACCCTGTGTGTCCTGCTTATTAACATCATTGCCCGCGTTGTGTTTGCACAGAAAAAACACTAAGCGCCCGGATAAATAAAGATTTAGAGAGAAAGTAACCATGATTAATGCAAACGAAATTGCGAACAGTAAAATTAAAGTCCGTGACCTCAACTTCTATTATGGCAAGTTTCACGCACTGAAAAATATCTCTTTAGACATTGAGAAAAACAAAGTTACGGCGTTTATCGGCCCATCGGGTTGCGGTAAATCCACGTTATTACGCACGTTCAATAAAATGTATGAGCTGTACGGCGAACAACACGCACAAGGCGAAATCTTACTGGATGGTCAAAACATTCTGACGGACAAACAAGATATCGCATTATTACGTGCAAAAGTGGGCATGGTGTTCCAAAAACCAACGCCATTCCCAATGTCTATCTACGACAACATCGCGTTTGGCGTGCGTTTGTTTGAAAAACTGTCTCGTGTAGAAATGGATGAGCGTGTGCAATGGGCGTTAACCAAAGCAGCACTGTGGAATGAAACTAAAGACAAACTGCACCAAAGCGGTTACAGCTTGTCGGGTGGTCAGCAACAGCGCCTGTGTATTGCGCGTGGTATTGCTATTCGTCCCGAAGTGTTATTGCTGGATGAGCCTTGTTCAGCTTTGGACCCTATTTCCACGGGTCGCATTGAAGAGTTAATCAGTGAATTAAAATCAGAGTATACCGTCGTGATTGTTACCCACAACATGCAACAAGCGGCACGCTGTTCTGATTACACAGCATTTATGTATTTAGGTGAATTGGTTGAGTTTAATCATACCGATAAGATGTTCACCACCCCAGAAATGAAGCAAACTGAAGATTATATTACTGGCCGCTACGGTTGATATGGAGCCGACGATGGATACGCTGAATCACAACAAACATATATCTGGGCAGTTCAATGCGGAACTGGAACATATCCATACTGAATTAATGACAATGGGAGGGCTGGTCGAAGAACAGCTCACCAAAGCCATCACGGCAATGCATAATCAGGATGAAGCTCTAGCGCGTGAAGTTATCGAAAATGACCACAAAGTCAATATGATGGAAGTGGCTATTGATGAAGAGTGCGTCAAAATTATTGCCAAGCGCCAGCCAACGGCGAGTGACTTGCGACTGATTATGTCAATTTCCAAAACCATTGCGGAATTGGAACGTATCGGTGACGTTGCCGATAAAATCTGTCAAACCGCATTGGAGAAATTTTCGCAGCAACATCAGCCACTTCTAGTTAGTTTAGAATCACTAGGTCGCCACACAGTGCAAATGCTGCATGATGTGCTGGATGCGTTTGCGCGTATGGATCTCGAAGAAGCCATCCGTATTTACCGCGAAGACGAAAAAGTGGATCAAGAGTACGAAGGTATTGTGCGTCAACTAATGACCTACATGATGGAAGACCCACGTACCATTCCAAGTGTGTTAACAGCGCTGTTCTGCGCACGCTCAATCGAGCGTATCGGTGACCGCTGCCAAAATATCTGTGAGTTTATTTTCTACTATGTGAAGGGGCAGGATTTCCGTCATGTGGGTGGGGATAATTTAGAAAAAATGCTCACCAAATAAATTTTCGTCATCCTTCGTGCTGTGGCGGTGTTGGCTTCATTCGGCTACTTGGGTCACATACTTATGTATGCTCCCCAAGCTATCCTCATTTTGCCGCCTAGCCACAACACGAATGATTTAGAAAATTAAATGGTTGTTATCCTTCATGCGGTGGCGGTGTTGGCTTCATTCGGCTACTTGGGTCACATACTCATGTATGCTCCTAGGGATAACTGTGTTTGCCGCCTTGCTACAACACGAACTATTTAGAGCATTGATACATTTGAACAGTTATTTCCTTAATAACTATTGGTGTATATTTTTAGGTACAATGTATCTAAAAATTTAGCTTAAGGTTTTTATACAGACTTTCTTCTTGCTCGATAAGAGTCTATTGATGGTGAAAGCCATATTCGGGGGCCTTTGTTATAGAGTTTGCCCCTTTTTTGTACTTTCTTATATTCCATTTGGTTATAAATATATTATTTAATATTATTTCAAGTGCTAAGAGATAGTTGATAGCGTGTGGTGGTCGATTTACATAAATTTACCACTAGGGGTATTCAATGAAAGCTCGTATTCTGACGACTGTTTTACTTACAGGTTTGGCGCTGACAGCGAATGTCGCTAGCGCAGATAAATTAGATGATATTAAACAAGCGGGTGTGATCCGCATCTCCGTATTTGATAGCAACCCACCGTTTGGTTTTATTGATCCACAGACTAAAAAATTAGCGGGTTATGACGTTGATATCGCGCAAGAAATTGCAGATAGCTTAGGGGTGAAACTTGAACTGCGTCCAACAAACCCTGCAAACCGTATTCCACTGCTGACCTCGGGTAAAGTTGACCTGATTGGGGCGAACTTCACCATTACCGATGAGCGTGCAAAACAGGTTGATTTCTCCATCCCTGATTTCGCCACAGGGCAAAAATTTATTGCTCGTAAAGGCGTGTTAAAAACCCCTGATGACATCAAACCACTGCGCATTGGTGCTGATAAAGGAACGGTGCAGGAAGTCACGCTGCGTGAACGTTTCCCAGATACCAAAGTGATTTCTTATGACGATACCCCGCAAGCATTTGCTGCGCTGCGTAATGGTAACGTCCAAGCGATTACCCAAGACGATGCAAAACTGGTTGGCTTATTAGGTAATTTGCCAGAAAAAGTAAAAGTAGATTTTGAAATTTCACCATTTAGTTTAACCAAAGAGTACCAAGCTCTGGCTGCCAGCAAAGGCGAAACGCGTTTAGTTGAAAACGTGAATGAAACTCTGCTGAAACTGGAAAAAGACGGTAAAGCCGAGGTGATTTATAACCGTTGGTTTGGTCCAGACACCAAAGCTGCCCAACCACGCGGTGACTTTAAATTTGCCCCACTGAGCGAACAACAACCACAGTCTTAATCGATAGTGGCAAGAATTAAGTGATTTGAAACCCTGCACTGTGTGCGGGGTTCTTGGTTATACGGGGTGAGCTTTTTAGTCACAGGATGTGAAAGAAATAGGTCGTGAACTATGTTTGAGAAATTTGTCAGCGGTGATTTTTGGTCTGCGCATTTATTAGCGCCACAGTACCTTGAATGGTTCGGCTATGGTTTTGTTTTAACAGTCTGGATCTCGATTTGCACCATTATTGCTGCCACCTTTTTAGGCTTTTTAGTTGCATCAGCAAAGGATAGCCAGATTGCCCCTCTACGCTGGGGAGTGAGCATCTATATTTCTATTTTTAGAAACACGCCTTTGTTGGTGCAGTTATTTTTCTGGTATTTCGCCTCGGGGGAAATTCTCCCTTCTGCGGCGATGGAATGGCTAAATACACCCCATGAAATCAACGTATTTGGGCTCACTGTAGGTTGGCCTTCTTTTGAATTTTTAGCTGGTTTTATTGGGTTAACGCTATACACCGTTCCCTTTATTGCAGAAGAAATTCGCGCGGGGATCCGAGGGGTACGCCAAGGGCAAAAATATGCCGCGTTTGCGCTGGGGCTGACTTCGTGGCAAGCGATGAAATTAGTGGTATTGCCTCAAGCGGTCAAAATCGCCATGCCGCCGTTACTTGGTCAGTATATGAACGTGGTGAAAAACTCGTCATTAACCATGGCGATTGGCGTCGCGGAGCTCTCTTATGTGTCTCGCCAAGTGGATAGCCAAACCTTACAAACCTTCACTGCATTTGGGGTAGCAACAGTGCTGTATATCGCCATTATTGCGTTGATGGAAGGCTGGGGACAATGGCGGTTGCAACGTAACTTGGCTCAGGGGGTGTAACATGGATTTTTCAGTAATCGAACAAAATTGGCAATATTTACTGTTTGGGACTTTCCCTGATGGCCCATTAGAAGGGGCAGCGTTGACACTGGTGATTAGCTTGTTGGCAGGGGCGGCATCCATTGTCTTGGGTACATTAGGCGGTATTGCATTAGCTATGTTACGCGGTTTTTGGGTTAACCTATTTGCGGCAGTTTTAGGCTTTTTCCGTGCAATTCCTGTCATTATGTTAATTTTTTGGACCTATTTCTTGCTGCCAATTTTATTAGGCACAGAGATCCCCGGGATCACCACGGTGGTCTGTGCACTCGCCTTGATCACCTCTGCTTACTTAGCCCATGCTGTAAAAGCAGGGATCTTAGCGATAGGCGCAGGGCAATGGCAGGCAGGCTTGTCCCTTGGTTTCAACCGCTGGCAGGTACTGTGGAACATCGTTTTACCCCAAGCATTGCGTATGATGGTGCCGTCGTTTATCAACCAATGGGTGGCGTTGATTAAAGACACTTCATTAGCCTATGTTGTGGGTGTGGCTGAGCTTTCTTTCTTGGCTACTCAAGTGAATAACCGTGAAATGGTATACCCGCTGGAAGTTTTCTTATTCGTGGCGTTTATCTATTTTGTGATGTGTTTTGCGGTGGAAATTATTGCCAATGTGGTGGCGAAAAAACTCAGTACGCAAAATGACCCGCACAAATTGGCAGCAAAACGCAGCTTATTATTTTGGCGTAGGCAAAAACTACTGGCGCTATCCTAAATTTTGATGGCGGTTTTCATACCGCCATCCTTTCAAATCTCATTTTAATTCTTTTTCATAATTCATCGCGTTGTATCAGTTAGTTAGGACATTTTGCCTGTTGAATTTCACGCAATCGTTTTCTTTTGCGATTTTTAATTGTAGTATAGGGCGAAAAAAACTTTTTTTGGGCGCGATATCTAATGAGTAATCAATCTTCTAGCTCGGCACAACCGCAGAGCTTGTTTCAGCGTGTTTTTAAATTACAAGAACACGGTACAACCGCACGAACTGAAGTTGTCGCTGGCTTCACGACCTTCCTGACGATGGTGTATATCGTCTTTGTTAACCCACAAATTTTGTCAATTGCAGGCATGGATATCAAAGCGGTGTTCGTTACCACTTGTTTGATTGCGGCTATCGGCAGTATTTTGATGGGCTTACTGGCTAACTTACCGATTGCGGTCGCACCAGCGATGGGGCTGAATGCCTTCTTTGCATTTGTGGTGGTTGGCGCGATGGGTTATTCATGGCAAGTGGCTATGGGCGCTGTTTTCTGGGGCGCAGTTGGCTTGTTTATCCTGACATTATTCCGCATTCGTTACTGGATTATTGCTAATATCCCACTGAGTTTACGTGTGGGGATCACCAGTGGTATCGGTTTATTTATCGCGATGATGGGGCTGAAAAACTCTGGTATTATCGTGGCAAACCCAGACACATTGGTGTCTATCGGTAACTTAACGCACCATAACGTGTGGTTAGGGGCGCTGGGCTTCTTTATTATTGCTATCTTAGCGGCGCGTAATATCCATGCGGCCGTGTTAGTGTCTATTGCCGTGACTACCTTAATTGGTCTGGCTCTGGGGGATGTGCAATACACGGGCATTTTCTCTATTCCACCAAGTATCACTAGCGTAGTAGGGCAAGTGGACTTCTCGGGCTCATTAGATTTAGCGTTATCTGGCGTGATTTTTGCCTTTATGTTAGTCAACTTATTTGACTCATCGGGCACTATGATTGGTGTGACAGACAAAGCTGGCATCACCAATGAACGCGGAACATTCCCGCGCATGAAGCAAGCCCTATATGTCGATAGCTTAAGCTCAGTCGCTGGCTCGGCAATGGGAACCTCATCGGTAACGGCATATATTGAAAGCTCTTCAGGGGTGTCAGTCGGTGGGCGTACAGGGTTAACTGCTGTCGTTGTTGGTATCTTATTCCTATTGACCATGTTTATCTCTCCACTTGCGGGTATGGTTCCAGCTTATGCAACCGCGGGTGCATTGATTTACGTGGGCGTGTTAATGACATCAAGCCTGACTCGCGTGAAATGGGATGACTTAACGGAATCTGTCCCTGCATTTATTACCGCAGTGATGATGCCATTTAGCTTCTCGATTACCGAAGGGATTGCGTTAGGGTTTATTGCGTACTGTGCGATGAAAATCGGGACAGGGCGCTGGCGTGATCTGGGTCTATGCGTGATTTTAGTGGCGGCGATGTTCCTGCTTAAAATGATTTTAGTCGACGCCTAAAATGTTCTTCATACTTCAAGCTGTGGCGTGAATGCTCGTCATATTTTGCGCCGTAGCGGTGTTGGCTGCGGTTGCTAACCCTAGTCACATACTTATGTATGCTCCTAGGGATTAGCAACTCTTGCCGCCTTGCTACAGCACAAACTATTTAGAGCATTGGAGCACTAGCTCTTCCCATATTATGAACTGTGGCAGTGGACTATTGATTTTTCCTTTCTGAATGACTTCTTATCCTCTACATGCAACTCGAATTATTTAAGGTATAATCAATAAAGTACTGTTGCGAAGGCAGGGTGGAATAAAAAATCCGCTGAAATTGCAAACTAGTGCTTTCCCCCTTTATGGGATCCTGCTAGATTTCGCAGCAGAAACTGACTTTATCAAGGTATCAGACCATGAATGCACCAAAAAAACCGGCAGCTAAGCCAAAGAAAAAATACCGTAAAACCAAAGAAGAATTAAACGCGGAAGGCCGTGAACGTAAACGCGAGAAAAAACATCGTGGGAATAAGTCAGGTAGCCGTAATCAAGATTCATCATCGAATAATCAAAAGAGTGGACAGAATTCGTTAGTTGACCCACGTTTGGGCAGCAAAAAGCCGATCCCTTTAATTATCGATGAAAAACAAGTGTCTAAGCCTGTTGTTGAGAAAAAACAGCCAGTCGTTAAAGAAAAACTGACGCCTGAAAAAGAGTTAGAGCAGTTAGAAAGCGATGATCGCTTAGATAGCTTATTAGCGCGCCTAGAAGATGGCGAAACGGTTAATGCAGAAGAGCAAAAATACATCAATACCTGTTTAGACCGTATTGATGAACTGATGAATATCTTAGGCATTGAATATGCTGAAGAAGAAGAAGAGGAAGAAGACGAAGATAAATTAGATGACATCATGCGCATCTTAAAAAGCAAATAACTTCGTTTAACCATCCCTCGTGTAAGCGGGGGATGAGTCTGTTTTTTTCTACAAACTCACTTTTCTTTGATGTTGCATCAAGTCTCTTTTCTCTAACATATTTATAATACTCGTCATATTTAAAGCTGCAGCGTTGTTGGCTACACTCATTCGCACTAGTTATATACTATGATACTCCTAGGGGCTGTTTATCTTTGATTGTCAATTTTTATTCGAATTAAAGCCATTTTAGGCAAGGCGAGAGGTTCACCGCCTAGTGAACTAGGCAAGAGCCTCTCAACACAGCATCAAATGAGTGAAACGTGCTTTAATCGAACCCGCAGGGCAGCGTTTAAGCACAATAGTTAACGTAGATAATAGTCAGTCATCTTGATTGACACATTTATCATTGTTTTAATTGTTTTTTGACCTTTTTTAGCGGTAAAAATCAGCAGCAAAGATAAACAGCCCCTAGCGACTCATTCACTTGCCGCCTAGCCGCAACTTGAAATATTTAGAGTCTATAACGTTATGTATGCAATAAAATTTCACACTACCGAATAACAAATTAAATAAGATACAACCTGTTGTAATGGTTTGAGCTTTTGGTCAATTGAGGAATGTTATGTCAGAGCAAAATATTGTTTGGGATCTTTCTCTCATTCAGAAATACAATTATTCAGGGCCGCGATATACGTCATATCCAACCGCCTTGGAATTTAATCAAGACTATGATGAACAAGCGTTTATTAGCGCGACAGCGCGTTATCCTGAACGCCCTTTGTCCCTGTATGTGCACATTCCTTTTTGCCATAAACTCTGCTATTTCTGTGGCTGTAATAAATTAGTTACCCGTCAAAAACATAAGGCGGATGAATATTTAAAAGTTATTGAAAAAGAAATTATTCAACGAGCATCTTTATTAAAAAACCGCACGGTCACGCAAATGCATTGGGGCGGCGGTACACCGACTTATCTTGATAAAGCCCAAGTTAGCCATTTAGTTGGCTTATTGAAAAAACATTTTCATTTTGCTGATGATGTGGAAATGTCCATTGAAGTTGACCCGCGTGAAATCGAACTCGATATGATTGACCACTTACGCCATGAAGGCTTCAACCGCCTAAGCATGGGCGTGCAGGATTTCAATAAAGAAGTGCAGGTATTGGTAAATCGCGAACAAGATGAAGACTTCATTTTTGCCTTAATTAAACGCGCGAAAGAAACTGGCTTTACATCAACCAGTATTGACCTGATTTATGGTTTACCAAAACAGACCCCCGAAAGCTTTGCCTTTACATTGAAAAAAGTCGCAGAGCTATCACCTGACCGCTTAAGCGTATTTAATTATGCTCACTTACCAAATTTATTTGCTGCGCAGCGCAAAATCAAAGATGCAGATTTGCCGAGTGCAGAGCAAAAACTCGATATCTTACAAGACACAATTGCGACACTAACCAAAGGTGGCTATCAGTTTATCGGGATGGATCACTTTGCTCGCCCTGAAGATGAGCTGGCAGTCGCGCAGCGTGAGGGAATTTTGCACCGTAATTTCCAAGGTTACACCACCCAAGGGGATTGCGACCTGCTAGGTTTAGGCGTTTCGGCAATCAGCATGTTAGGTGATAACTACGCGCAGAACCAAAAAGACTTAAAAACCTATTATGCGCAGGTGGAAGAACAAGGGCATGCCCTATGGCGTGGCTTGGTCCTAACCAATGATGACTGCTTGCGCCGTGATGTGATAAAAACCTTAATCTGTAATTTTCAACTGGATTTTGCACAAATAGAAGCTCTATACCCGATTGATTTTAAATCTTATTTTAAAGAAGATTTGGAATTATTGAAGCCAATGGCGGAAGATGGGCTGGTGGAAATCTCAGACAAAGGTATCAAAGTGACTCCGCAAGGGCGCTTGTTGATCCGTAATGTGTGTATGTGTTTTGATGTGTATTTGCGGGGGCAGATGAGGCAGAGGCAGTTTTCCCGTGTTATCTAAATACTCGTCATATTTCGCCCTGTCGCGTTGTTGGCTGCGTTCGCTAACCCTAGTCACATACTTTATGTATGCTCCTAGGGCTTAGCTTCTCTTGCCGCCTAGCGGCAGAACGAACTATTTAGAGTATTGAATGCTCGTCATATTTCGCCCTGTCGCGTTGTTGGCTGCGTTCGCTAACCCTAGTCACATACTTTATGTATGCTCCTAGGGCTTAGCTTCTCTTGCCGCCTAGCGACAGAACGAACTATTTAACACATTGAATGCTGGTATCAATTCTGGTTATCAATCTTTTCAATTAGCTGATAAGTAGCATTAATGCGGTCAGGGATTGGATACCATTTATTGGCAAGGAGCACCACCGCGACTTGCTCTTCAGGGATAAATACTGCGTAGGTGGCAAAGCCATTGGTTGAGCCTGTTTTATTATAAAAAGCACGGGTTTCTGGTGGTAATGCGGGTTGAATAGCGTCCACTTTTTGTGGCTGCAATGCCATTTCATCGCGGTTGCCTTGCTGTAATTGCGAAAGCGATACTGGCCATGGATAGCTTTCCCACATCATATCTTGCACAAATGAATCGGTTAAATATAACCCTGTATGGGTATCTTCCACCGCTTCTTGCCACGGTTTTGCCACTTTTACCGTTTGCATATTAATTTCAAGAAAACGAATTAAATCCTTCGCATTTGATTTCAAACCATAAGCTTGTGCATCTAAAATTTGCGGGGTAACTCGAACAGGTTGGTCTTTTTTATTGTAGCCTTGCGCATAATTTTTTTGCTGGTTCTTTGGCACATGAATGTACGTGTGCTTGAGTCCAAGGGAAGGCAGCATCAATTTTTCCATGGCTTGTTCGAAAGGCATTTTTAACTGTTTTGCTGTCACAATACCTAATAAACCTGTCCCTAAATTAGAATATGAACGAAACTGACCAATTGCTTTTTCAGGGATCCAATTTTGGTAATAACGGGTTAATTCCGTTGAATTTGTAATCGTATCAGGAACAAACAAGGATAAACCTGATGTATGGGTTGCAAGGTTCATTACCGTGATATGGTCAAATGCAGAGCCTTTTAATTCAGGTATATAGTGGCTCACTTTTTGTGAAAAATCTAATTTACCCTGTACTTGTGCATAGGCAGCCAAAGTCGCGGTGAAGGTTTTAGACAAAGAGCCAATTTCAAACAATGTGTTGTCATTTACAGGTTCTTGGTTTTGCTTGGATTGTACGCCATAGTGGTAAATATAGTGTTTGCCCTCCATGGAGATTGCAACAGACATCCCCGGAATACCTTGCTTTTTCATCAACGGTTTAATGATGTTATCGACATCCTGTTGGCTTAACGCGTTGGCTGAAAGAGTCGTAAAAGCCAAACTAAGAGCGACAAAAATCCGCCCCTGACGAAAAATATTTTTCATAGAGTTGTCCAATTAAATAAAAGTTTAAGTTATTGCTAACTGATTTTGAAAAGTGCTTCTGTGCGACGGATAACTACCGTAATATCACAATTAGCTAGCTCAAGTAGTTGTTGAGCAAGAGTATGCGTGTTTTAAATTATTTTTTAAAACGATATAAAATTCGATGAGCCAAAAGAAAATCTTATGTCAGGAAATTATCGTCATCGCCTTCCGCTGAATGCACTTCGCGCATTTGAGGCGTCTGCTCGGCATTTAAGTTTTACGCGAGCGGGGCTGGAATTGAATGTGACTCAGGCTGCGGTAAGCCAGCAAGTTCGCTTGTTGGAGGAGCAATTAGGGTTAGAGTTATTTATTCGCTTATCAAGAGGTTTGGCGTTAACAGATGAAGGCTTGGCTTTATTGCCCGTATTGAGCCGTTCTTTTGATCAAATCGAGGCATTATTAACGCAATTTGAAGATGGCCATTACCATGAAGTACTGAGTATTTCGGTGGTAGGTACCTTTGCTGTCGGCTGGTTGTTACCCCGTTTAAGCAAGTTTTCTAACTTATATCCCTATATCGATTTGCGGATTATGACCCACAATAACGTGGTCAATTTGGCGGCAGAGGGTGTTGACTTTGCCATCCGCTTTGGTGAGGGCTTATGGCCATTGGTGGAAAATACACCTTTATTTTCGACTTCCCATACGGTGTTATGCACAGAAAAAGTTGCTGTCAATTTAGCATCACCACTGGACTTAAAAGACCACAATTTACTGCGATCTTATCGTAAAGATGAGTGGGAAAAATGGTTTTTTGCCGCACAAATAGATCCATGGCGAGTGAAAGGGCCTGTGTTTGACTCTTCGCGCTTAATGGTTGAAGCGGCGATACTCACAGATGGTGTCGCATTAGTGCCAAGTTGTATGTTTGAGCATGAACTCAGCGCTGGAACGCTTGTTCAGCCTTTTGATATCGGGGTCACATTGGGTGGTTACTGGCTAAGCCGTTTAAAGTCAAAGCCGATGACTTCAGCAATGAATATTTTCCAGCAATGGATACTAGCAGAGGCACAACATTGTTAAGCCAGCACAATAATGTGACTGGCTTAGGTGGGGGTATTTTGCAGCTTATCTGAATGGTATGCTTTAAAATACGAGCGTTTCGGCCTCATAGAAACTTTTTTTGTCATGAATAACATTGTTGGCATGATGTAATGGATTATAGTCAGAGAAAAAGTAGGCGGGGTCGATATCGAATATTTGGCAAAGTTGGAATAGCGTATCAACATGGATATTTACTTCCCCATTTTCATAGCGAGATTGATGTTGTTGGCTAATACCTAACAAAGCACTGAGCTCCTTGCCACTCATGCCGTAACTTTCTCTTAATGACCTAATTTTCACACCTACTGATGTGGATATTTTTTTGCTCATAATATGCCTTAATAAATAGTTAATTAATATTCCATTGGGTGTTTTTACTTATTCTAATTTTGTTAATTCTTTTATGTCTTTATTAGATAGTAAATCATAAAAGTTAACTTCAAAGTAATTAACATATTGTGCTAAACGATCTAAATTAATGCGATTTATCCCCCGTTCGTATCTTGATTGTTGTTGTTCACTAATCCCAAAATCATTAGCAATTTTAGATAATGGAATTCCTTTCATTTTCCGATAATAAGTTATTTTACGACCGACTAATTTTGATGCAGGGTAATATTTCTGCATGGTAGACTCCTTTTATATCGATAAAACTATTTAAAAGTGATTGGTTTGATATAAAAAAGGATATTAACTAAAAGTTAGATTTTTATATTAAGTTATTACTCTAGCAAAGAGTAATTGGTATTAACATAGGGTTTAATTATTAAATTTTGAAAAATTAACTTGATATTAAAATTCAACCAAATTAATTCCAAATTGAAACATAATACTCACTATTTGACATGTATAAAAAATTCTTATTAATAAATAAATGCTGATGAGTATAATTTCGATTATTCATATCTGATGTTTATAGTTGCTGTACTATTTGCAGTACCAGGTGTTATTTTATTCGCAGTTTTGACATAGCGCGCTTTCCAATTGAAGTTATAATCGCCATTTGCAACATTGTTTTGCAACGTGAATTTTGAATTGAGTTTTATCGGATTACTATTTCTGTCTAATAACTGGATTGCTACACCCGTTGCTTGGCCTTGACCAGATAGCTTAATTTTCCCTGTGTTGGTATCAACATACCCGGCACTACTTGTGACCGTGACTTTTAGATTTGTACCCGCGGCACAACTTAGCGTGACAGGGATGTTGTAGCTGTTGCTAAAACTACCAATGCTTGAAAACTGTGTATCATGCCAAGTTCCTAAGTTAACATTGTAACTGTTGGCTTTTGTCGAACACCGTAATACATTGATTTTTATTGCATTCGCTGGAATATTCAACGATGTAAGATTCCAAGTACTGTTATATGGTGCGGGATTTCGCTGTGTTAATCTACCTACAAGCCCTGATTTTAAGCTGCCTGCTTGCGTGACTTGCCCTGTTTTTTTGATAGTAATCGTCCAATATGGATTAGGTATGCCCCAAGCGGCGGGATTATCTGCTGTTGGTGGCCCATAGCGTGTATTTAAGAAACCGATTTCTGTTGCTTTCACTTGAATGCTGATACCGGGTATATTACTGGCAGCAATTTTATTCCCATTTGGTACCCAGCCATTGACATAATCAGCATATAAATAGGCATTCCCGCATTTGCCATTACTCATTGGGCCAGAATATGTGTTGACTCGTGAGCTTTTAAAGTTGACTTGAATAGTCGCTAAATCGCGAGCTCCTGCATCATCATATTGAAGTGAATATGTTCTTGCAGGCACATTAACTACAACATTGTTTAAATTAGGATTTTGGATACAAGCAGCATTAGCGTAACCTGCATTTAATAATATTAATGCAGGCAGTATTTTATAGTTAAATATTCTTTTTTTGATTTTCATTGCTATTTATACATTAATGAATAAGTTTCAGTTATTTTCATTTTTTCTTCATTTGAAAAATTAAAGAAATGAATGAGTTCTGTTTCGAAAAAAGTTGCATATTGGTTTAATCTATCTAAATTAATACGATTAACCCCCCTTTCATAACGGGACTGCTGCTGTTCACTAACACCAATTATTTTGGCCAGCTCATGCAGGGACATGCCTTTCATTTTTCGATAATAAGTTATTTTATTTCCAATGATTCTAGATATTGGATAACATTCAGGCATTTATCACCTCTAATTTGGAATAGAAAAACGTATTATTTATTAACGTTGTTAATTGTAAGTAAAATTAAATTCTAAATGACTTCGAAAAGACCCTGGCTCCATACCACTGCCATAACCAGCTACACGAGCGGAAAATGGGAATTCCACACTACGAGTTTGGCTATTGATGGGAATGGTTATTTTGGCATTATTTTTAAGGGTGGTTTTGCTAGTACCATCCGCTAAATTCAAGGCGACATTTTTTGCCGTGCCGTTATTAATAAAATAGTCAGGTGTGGTGGTATCGGGTGTGCCAGATAAAGTCATCACTGCTTCTTTCGTTGCCACAGGGCAGTTTTTTAATTTTACTGAAAAATCGACCCAAGAGGATTTTTGAGTTGCCTTAATATTCCAAATATTAATTTTTTTCAGGTCAATCACATAGTTTGTGGTTTCTAATTCACACGGCATTGCGGTGACATAGCCACGGACATTAATATTGATTTGCTGGTCAGCTGCAAATAGTGAGCTGGATACCAGCAATAATGAAAGCATCATTTTTTTCATGATTTTCTTCCTTTACTTATAAGTAGGTAATCGTGGCGGTAATATTGGCTAAAATTGACCCAGGTACTACATTACCCACAGCACTGTAAGCACGGGTGCGTAATGGGATTGCAATATCAGGTTGTCCATTTAGCGGTACCTGCAATACTTTTAAATTACCTAAGGGTGTTACACCGTTATTACTTTGTAATTGCACAGCAACATTTTTTGCGGTACCTAAGTTTTTATATAAACTACTGGTGGTATCCCCTGTTTCAGCTGTGCCAGTAAAGGTCAGTTTGATTTGGTTTACAAATGACGAGCAGTTATTTAAATTAATATTAAAGCTTTTCCAAGCAGAACCTGTTTGAGGGTTATTAAATGTATCTACAGGTAATTGCTTTAAATCAATATCAATATTATTACCACCAGAGATATTACAGGTGGCAGCTTTAATATTACCTGTGAAATTAACCACAACATCATTTCCTGCAAATGATGAAAAAGGTAGGGTAAGTAATTTTAACGATAAAATAGTGAGCAATATTTTTTTCATACAATTATTCCTATTCATAGCGAATATTAATTGTGGCAGTACCATTTGCAGGGCCTGGGGTAATTTTATCAGCGGTTTTAATGTAACGCGCTTTCCAGCCGAAAATATAATCGCCTGCGGCGACATTATCCCTTATGGTTCGCTTACTGTTTAAAGGGATAGGGTTTTTATTGGTGTCGACAATTTGTATAGCAACCCCTGTGGCTTTATCTGCTCCCCCTGACAAGGCTAATTGGCCTTGTGTTGCATTAATGGTACCGCTGGTTGCAGTGATGGTTGCTTTAATATTGGTGCCTGCCAGACAGGTTAAAGTAATGGGGATATCGACTTCTGTACTGGTGCTACCAACTGTAGGGAATTGAGTATCATACCAATCACCTAAGTTAATCGTCGGAACAGGGCTTTTTAATGAGCAGCTTAATACATTTATACGAATTGCATTAGCAGGCATATTCAGAGTCGTTAAATACCATGTACTGACAGGTGAGCTATTTGTTTGAGTTAAGCGTGCGACGGAACCGGCACGAATTGTATTAGATGTGGTAACTTGCCCTGTTTTTTTGATCGTGATAATCCACGATGTGCTAAATATTTCCCATGGATTTTTAGTTGGGTTGGATGGCCCCCATACTTGATCAAAGTCACCAATAGCAGCAGTTTGTACGCTGAGACCTATACCAGGTATATTACTTGGCGCAATTTTATTCGTTGGAACCCAATTGTTAATAAAGTTGCCACGAAGATACGAGGTACCACAAGTCGAACCATCTAAATATGTATATGAAGATGCTCCTGATAAATAACGAACATCCAATTGTCCGAGATCTCTTGAAGATAAATCATCATACTGAATATTATATGTTGCTGATGGAATATTGACTTGAATATTATTAAAATTAGGGTTTTGTGTGCAGCCTGCTTCAGCATACCCGGAATATAAATACATACACCCTACTGCTAATATCGAGTGATAAATTAATTTATTCATGATTTATTTCCTTATTACCGGCAAACTGCAGTAGTTTTATATAAACCCATATAATTTGAAATCCCTGCTAAGTTATAATTCACTTGGCATTGTTGTTTCTCATTATATTGAATAATAAATTGACCACTTTCTGCTAAACCGGATAAATACACTTCACCATCATTACCGACTAGGCTATTTAATTGGTTGTTATCGTTAAAGATGGCCTGCGCTCCAAATGGCACTGGCTTACCGTCTGCAAAGGTGAGCGCCATAATCGCGCGGTAACCGACATTCGCCGCAAAGCTGGCTTTCACTAAGGCACCACGGCTCGGTGCGACAGTTTGGCTGGTTAACTCCATTTCGGTATTATTGGGTAACGAGGAAGTATCGATATCCACGGCATTTTTGCGGTAGGCCGTCACGTACGGTACTAACGCATAACCTTGGTTATTCGTCACCACGCCCGCTTGGTTCATAATCGGTACATCCCCTGCATTCGGGATTTCTACAATGGCGGCAGTCTCACCCAACTGCTGCCCTAATACTAACCCGTTCGAGTGTGCAACTAAGCTGCCGTTCACCCCGTAATACAGGTTGTAGTTGTCTTTGCTGTAACCCGAACCACCAGAAACTTCACCGTATTGCCCTTTATAGGAGGCATTCAAGTTACCTGTAGTTCCTGTCTCTTGGTTGGTAAAGCCTTGTTGCATACTCCAATTTAAACGGTTATTCAGCTGGGATGCAGAAACCCCCATGCTGCCTGTGCTGGAGTCTCGGCTACTGTGATTGCTGACAAAGTTGATGTACGCGGTATCATCAAATAAACTAAACGGAATATTGACCGAGAATGTGAATAAGTGGTCTTCATCACTCTGATTTTTCGTTCCCGTTGTGTATGAATAACTGCTGGTGTTCTTGTTATAGGTATAGTTCAGCCCATAGCTGATCCCTTGCCAGCTATTGTTATAACCCAGCGTAGCAGACTGCGTTTTGCGGTCGCTATTCCAATAATCTTCGTTAACATAACCCGCTGAAATTGAACCGTAAGTATCTCCCAGATTTTGGCTCAAGGTAATTTCCCCGCGATTACGGCGGCGTTCGATTTCAGGCACATAGTTGGTATCACGGAAGGTATCGAACACTTCCGATAAGCTGTAAAACCCTTCTGTGGAATAGCGATAACCCGCGAGCGCAATATTGGTGCCGATATCATTTAGGTTTTTGTTATAGCGAAAACGGTAAGATTGCCCGCGTTCTTTGATGTCGCTACGCAACTTAGCGTAGGACTGGGTGACGTCAATAGACACTGCCCCAAATTGACCTAAGTTTTGCCCCGCCCCTACTGAATAGGATTGATAATCTTCACTTAACTGGCTACCACCGTAGGCGGTTACGCCGTGGGGTAAGCCATAAATCAAGGTAAACTGGCCAAATTTGGTTTTATCTACGTTGCTATCATAAGAGCGATATTCACCCGCGGTGGCGCTATAGGCTAAATACCCTTCGCGTTGTAATACAGGGAGTGACGCAAACGGCACGATCTGCACTTGTTCGCTGCCATTCGACTCTTTTATCGTCACATGTAAGTCACCGCTGCTCCCTGTCGGGTACAGATCGCTGATCTCAAACGGCCCTGCGGCCACGTCTGTTTGGTAAATGGTATACCCATTTTGGCGAATGGTAATTTGCGCATTACTGCGCGCTATTCCGCGGACCACCGGGGCATAACCGCGTAAACTTTCGGGGTACATATCGTCATCCGTGGCGAGCTGTGCCCCACGAAATGGCACGCTGTCAAACACTTGAGATGGCGATGTGCTATCTCCTAGTATTAACTGGCTTTTTAGGCTGTTGATCCCTCGGGAGGCATAGGTGTAAATGGTGTCCCATTTATTGGATTGCCCGCTGCTATTTGACCATGTGGTGTAGTTACGCAGGCGCCATGCCCCAATATTAATACCCGGGCGTAGGTTCACATAGTTTGACGTGGTATCTTCGCCGCCTTTACGGTCAGTATTTTTCGACCCACTGTAGCTGTAATTGAGCAGTAGGGCGGTGATGCCATTGTCGATATCCGCTAAATCCACGTAACCCCGTGGGTTTTTCGCCAGTGCGATTTGTGGAATGCTCAAATATAGGCGCTGAGAATCAAAATCAAAGTCACTTTTTGCATCAGGAATAATGGCTAAATTGACACAGCCATTTTGGGTGTTATTTAATTCAGGGTAATCCGCAATTTTAATATCAAAACTTTTTAAATCGTCCAGTGTTAAACAAGGGGCTAATTTATTGTCGCTATTTTTATCGAACTTTAAGTTTTTTGCGCCAATTAAATTGGTGTTCACATAAATATCGACATAATAACTGCCGGCTAATTGTTGGTTATTTTCAAATTGGCTTAAATCTACCGCATCTTTATTGGGCAGCTCTAAAAAATCGGGGTCAAAATATGTTTTTCCCTCAGCCGTATTACTGTTGGTCGGGTTCTCCGCGTACAAAGGTACCGTATAGCCTAAATAAATGAATAGGCTAAGGCATATTTTATTTATTTTCATGTTCACAACCTACAAAGATATTGGGCTATATTTTTGCTTCAGACGCCTCAGCGGCAGAGCCATAATCATTGATCACTTCCCATTTCACGGTGCCGTGAGCGGCGTTGTCATTGATGCCGAAAGTCGCGCTAGAAAAGGGAGCCGCATAGGAAACATCACTCACTTTTTTGCCATTAAAGGTAATGCTTTGGAAATTCATAAAATACGGTGTTGGGTTTTTTACCGTTAATTGATTACCCGATTTAGACCATGTCAGCTTTTTTTGTTGTTCTTCAAAGTTCACGTCTTTAATCGTTGAAGGGCGGTAAATCAATTTCATTTGCGTTTTAAAGGCAATCTGCAAAGAGTTTTCCGTGCGCTCGGTAGCAGGAATAGTTTTAATATTTAGCCAAAATAAAGACTCTTTATCTTTGGGTAAGGTGTTAGCAGTTAAAAAGATACGCAGTGCATTGGTTTTATCGGCATTTAATCTAAATAATGGCGGTGTAATAGTAAAATCCGATTGTTTTTTCTCGTCGATACCATCAATCCACGATTGAATTAAGTAGGGGATTTTATCGGGGTTTTCGACACTGATACTGACATCTTTATTCCCTTCATTATAAATAACGCGAGTACCGCCAATAATCACGCCAGCGTTAGCCGTTTGCATAAATAAGAATAAAGACATAAAAAAACAAATTAAGCGTTTCATATTATCACCTAGTAATACAGGAATAAGGTTTAAGTCCGTTTAAACCTTAAAGTCCAATTAGTTATAATTGATTGTGAACGTTGCTGTGCCGTTAGCAGGACCGGTTGTCACAGTGTCAGACTTAGCAATATAACGCGCTCTAAAATCTAAGTTATTTTCCACATTTTGCTTTAATGGGTAGTTTTTAGATGCAGTAAACAATGGAACAATCGTATTCAGATCATCCGTAATTTGGATACCCACGCCTGTTGCAACACCTGCTTCTTCTTTCAGCTTGATGACAGTGTCATCACCTAAATAGGAATCTGCATCGAATTTTACTGACGCAGTTGTGACAGTCGCTGGGCAGTTAATTAATTTGATGGTGAATTTAGTGGCAGAGGCAGTGCTTCCTGTACTTGGTAATGCAGTTTTAGACACTTTACCTAAGTTCACTTTTAAGGCATCAGAGCTAGCTGCTAATTCACATGCTTGGTCGGTAATTTCACCAGTAAAATCGATAGTGCCGTCAGCAGCGAATGCATTATTAATAGCAAAAATAGACGACGTCGCAATTAACGTTGCGATGATATTCTTTTTCATTTATGACTCTCCAAGGAAGATATTTTATTTGATTTTATTGAGTGCGGGGTAAATATCAGCCTACTCAATTGGAGAGTATTTTGTGGTTATTTTTTTAAATAAACAAGTCACCGGAAAAATAGCATTAAATAATAATTTAATTTTATTTTTGGTTGTTTTAAAATAGAAAACACATTATGTGTTAGAGAATGGGGTTATATTTTAAAATAAAAGAATTTTCATTTTTTATTCATGAGTCACTAAAGTTAAATAAAAATAAAAAACCAGTAATAATTTTAGCATGATTTTTAAGTTTTATTCCTCTCGCATAATGTGATTTTTGGGTTTTTAATCTTAAGTCAAATTTTATTTTTGTTTAAAAAGATGGGGAAATAACAGAAAATAATGATTGGTATTGTATTATCTGAAAAGGTTACTCAAAATAGTATGGTCGAATTACGGTATTTTTATAAAAACATCTTCATTATTGCTAAAAGTGCTTACGGTCATATGATAAAAAAATCACGATATAGAAGATGTTTATTTTAGTCGTTAATTTTTAGGTTTTAATCATAAAGTGAAATTAACCTATTTGTAGAGGAAATAGTGCTGTTTGGGTGATAATAATAGCTCCGCTTCAATAAGTTGTTTATTGATGAGTTGGCACTTAGGGCTTTGTTCTTCAGGCGGAGGGATAAAATCAGACATGAGTTCTTCTACACTGACCTCAAAGATTTCAGCAATACGAAATAACGTATCAACATGAATGCGTATCTCCCCCAGTTCATGGCGTGATTGATGCTGTTGGCTAATGCCTAAAAGGTTACTTAATTCTTGAATACTCATTTGGTGGTTTTTTCGTAATAAGCGGATCTTAGTGCCAATAACTTTTGATGTTTTTTATTCATTAACTGTTCTTACCTGATTTGATTAATTTGTTTGTTATTCAGACGGAAAATAAGTTTAGAATTTATTATCAACTATGTGTTTTTTTATCTTTTCTTTATCATTTTCACTAAAATGAAAAAATAAAGTTATATTGACTTCAAAAAAATCAGAATATTGCTTTAATCTGTCAATCGAAATGCGATTAATACCTCTCTCATAACGTAGTTGCTGTTGTTCACTAATGCCAATTTCTTGAGCAACATTAATTAATGAAAGCCCTTGTTCTTTTCTTAATGATCTTAATTTATGGCCAATGACTTCAGATACAGGATAACAACGAGGCATAATCTAACTCCTGATATATTGGTGCTTTTTAGTTATATTTACTTAGTTTACGTAAATATAAGTTTAGGTGTTTATTAATATACAGTAGTGGTAATAAATCAATTTAAATATTGATGAATTTATTGATCAGGCAACATATTATATATCTTTAAATGAACATCAAAATTAAATAGATATTAAAACTACGATTAATAATTAATGGTAGATAAAATTAAACTCTAAATGGCTACGAAAAGAACCGGGCTCCATACCACTGCCATAACCGGCTACGCGAGCAGAAAATGGGAACTCCACACTGCGAGTTTGGCTGTTCACAGGAATAGTGATTTTAGAGCCATTTTTGATAGTGGTTTTATTGGTCCTATCGGCTAAATTTAATGCCACATTTTTTGCTGTACCATTATTAATAAAGTAGTCTGGCGTAGTGGTATCTGGAGTACCTGATAAGGTCATAATGGCTTCTTTAGTTGCAACAGGGCAGTTTTTTAATTTTACCGAAAAATCCACCCATGGGGATTTTTGGCTATCACGAATATTCCAGATATTAATTTTTTTCAGGTCAATAACGTAGTTTGTGGTTTCGAGTTCACAAGGCATTGCGGTGACATACCCATGGACATTAATATTGATTTGCTGGTCGGCGGCAAACAAGGAGCCAGATACCAGCAATAATGAAAGCGCGATTTTTTTCACTATCTCTTTCCTTTTCTTATAAATAGGTAATGGTGGCGGTAATATTGGCTAAAATTGACCCCGGAACCACATTGCCCACGGCGCTGTAAGCACGGGTACGTAATGGAATCGCAATATCTGATTGTCCATTCAGTGGAACTTGTAAGGTTTTTAAATTCCCTAAGGGGGTTACCCCGTCATCACTTTGTAATTGCACGGCGATGTTTTTTGCTGTGCCTAAGTTTTTATATAAGCTATTGGTGGTGTCCCCAGTTTCCGCCGTACCTGTAAAGGTCAGTTTGATTTGGTTCACAAATTGCGAGCAGTTATTTAAGTTAATATTAAACGTATTCCAAGTAGAACCTGTTTGCGCACCATTAAAAATATCAATGGGCAAACGCTTTAAATCAATATCGATATTACTACCACCTGAAATATTACAGGTAGCGGCTTTAATATTGCCGGTGAAATTTAATATGACATTATCTTCAGCGTATGCATAAAAGCTCGTGAGCAAACTATTTATTATCAATAAGGAGTTTATTAAATTTTTCATTATTTAATCCTATTCATAACGAATATTAACAGTGGCTGAGGCATTCGCAGAGCCTGGTGTGATTTTATCTGCTGTTTTGATATAACGGGCTTTCCAGTTGAAGATATAATCGCCTTCTGAAACTGAATTTGCTTGATTAAATTTTTTATCCAACGTTATTGGGTTGTTATTGTTATCGAGTAGCTGTACAGCGATGCCTTTTGCACTATTTTCTTCGGTGGCTAAGTTAAGCCAGCCTGCTGTCGGAGAGGACGAACCATTGGTACTTTTCACGGTTACATTGATATTTGTATCAGGGTTACATTTTAGTGAAATTGGAATATCAACCATATCACTGGTATCCCCAATATTTTTAAATTGAGTATCGTACCAGTCACTTAAACTAATATTATAAATACTCTGATTTAACGAGCAATTAAGTACATTAATGTAGATAGAGTTAGGTTGAATAGTTAGTGTTGTGTTTAAATGATAAGCAGCGCCTGCCGCCGCATTACGATTACCTTTTGTGGCAATTAATCCACTATCAATATATCCAGATTTTATGACTTTGCCAGTTTGTTGTAAGGTCAAAGAAAAATAGACTGGTACCTCAGTATTTGGGGTGCCATAAGTAACACCCGCAGTTCCGGAGTAAGGAAACTGATTACTTGACATGCATGCTGGGCAATGAATTGCAACCATTCTAACATATTGAGAAATACCTGGAATATTTGTTTGTAAAGGTGTTTGAGATGTTTGGCCATTAGCATATAAACTTTGAAAAAAGACTTTTCCAATATTACTGTTCGTGTCACTGAGTCCTTTACATGGACTATTATAATCATTTCCATTATTATTTATATACATACCAAGAGGGATACTTGAAGTTGCTATTATCGTTTTTAAATTACCTGTAAAATTACTGTCGAATGGAACATTAATTTTATGAGTTCCACTAATTAATGCGGCACGAATCGGTTGCCCAATATAACAATCATAGGCGGCATTGGCTTTATTATTAACAATAAATAAGCCTAACGATAATAAAAAAATCTTTATTATGAGTTTCTTTTTCACTGACAAACTCCTTGAGTTTTATATAACCCCATATAATTCGAAATACCCGCTAAGTTATAATTCACTTGGCATTGTTGTTTCTCGTTATATTGAATAATAAATTGACCACTTTCTGCTAAGCCGGATAAATACACTTCACCGTCATTGCCGACAATGCTATTTAATTGGTTGTTATTATTAAATATGGCCTGCGCCCCAAATGGTACTGGCTTACCGTCTGCAAAGGTTAGCGCTATAATCGCGCGGTAACCGACATTCGCCGCAAAGCTGGCTTTGACGAGAGCGCCTCGGCTTGGTACGACGGTTTGGCTGGTTAACTCCATTTCGGTATTATTGGGTAGCGCCGAGGTATCAATATCCACGGTATTTTTACGGTAAGCCGTCACGTATGGCATTAACGCATAACCTTGGTTATTGGTTACTACACCCGCTTGGTTCATAATTGGTACATCCCCTGCATCAGGGATTTCCACAATGGCGGCGGTCTCACCCAATTGTTGGCCTAACACTAACCCGCCAGAGTGTGCGACGAGGCTACCATTGGCGCCGTAATACAGGTTGTAGTTGCTTTTGCTGTAACCTGTTCCACCCGAGATTTCACCATATCGCCCTTTGTAAGACGCATTGGCATTACCTGAGCCACCTTGCCCTTGGTTTGCTACACTTTGCTGCATGCCCCAATTTAAGCGGTTATTCAATTGTGAGGCCGAAACTCCCACACTGGCCGAACGAGCGCCTTCACTGCTGTAATTGCTGTTTAAATTGATATAGGCCGTATCTTCGAAGAAACTGAACGGAATATTGAGTGAAAGCGAGAACTGATGGTCATCTTCACTCTGCTTTTTACTGTTCGCACTATATGAATAGCTGCTGGTATTCTTGTTATAGGTATAATTTATGCCGTAACTGATACCCTGCCAGCTATTGTTATAGCCCAGTGTAGCGGACTGCGTTTTGCGGTCACTGTTCCAATAGTCTTCACTGACAAAACCCGCGGAAACGGATCCGTAGGCATCTCCTAAGTTTTGGCTTAAGGTGATTTCCCCTCGATTACGGCGACGCTCAATAGTCGGGGTGTAAGTGTTGTCACGGAAGGTGTCGAACACTTCCGATAAGCTGTAAAACCCTTCCGTGGAATAACGGTAACCCGCGAGCGCAATATTGGTGCCGATATCATTCAGGTTTTTGTTATAGCGAAAACGATAGGACTGCCCGCGCTTTTTGGTGTCATCACGTAGCTTCGCTTGGGATTGTGTGACGTCAATGGAGATGGCACCTAATACCCCAAAATTCTTCCCTGCCCCGATGGAGTAGGATTGGTAATCGTCACTTAACTGACTGCCGCCAAAAACGGTAGTGCCGTGGGGTAAGCCATAAATCAGTGTAAATTGGCCAAATTTGGTTTTATCCACGCTCTTATCATATGAACGGTATTCCCCAGCTGTGGCGCTATAGGCCAAATACCCTTCACGTTGTAATACAGGGAGTGATGCAAACGGCACAATTTGCACTTGTTCGCTGCCGTTCGACTCTTTTATCGTCACATGCAAGTCACCGCTGCTTCCTGTTGGGTACAGATCGCTGATTTCAAATGGCCCGGCAGCCACGTCCGTTTGGTAGATGGTATACCCATTTTGGCGAATAGTGACTTGTGCATTGCTGCGTGCGATTCCGCGTACTACGGGGGCATAGCCACGTAAACTTTCGGGGTACATATCGTCATCCGTGGCGAGCTGTGCCCCACGAAATGGCACACTATCAAAAACTTGAGATGGCGATGTGCTATCTCCCAGTATTAATTGGCTCTTTAAGCTATTGATCCCACGGGAGGCATAGGTGTAAATCGTGTCCCATTTATTGGGTTGCCCGCTGCTATTTGACCATGTGGTGTAGTTGCGCAGGCGCCATGCTCCAATGTTAATACCCGGGCGTAGGTTCACATAGTTTGACGTGGTATCGTCACCGCCTTGACGGTCATGGTTTTTCGACCCGCTGTAGCTGTAATTAAGCAGCAGAGCGGTGATGCCATTGTCGATATCGGCTAAGTCCACGTAACCCCGTGGGTTTTTCGCCAGTGCGATTTGTGGAATGCTTAAATATAGGCGCTGAGAATCAAAATCAAAGTCACTTTTGGCATCGGGAATAGCAGCCAAATTGACACAGCTATTTTGGCTATTATTTAATTCAGGATAATCTGCAACTTTAATATCAAAACTTTTTAAATCGTCCAGTGTTAAACAAGGGGCTAATTTATTGTCACTATTTTTATCGAACTTTAAGTTTTTTGCGCCAATTAAATTGGTGTTTACATAAATATCGACATAATAGCTGCCGGCTAATTGTTGGTTATTTTCAAATTGGCTTAAATCCACTGCATCTTTATTTGGCAACTCTAAAAAGTCGGGGTCAAAATACGCGCCTTCTTCTACCGAATTATTACCTGTAGAATTTTCTGCGTATAAAGGTACTGTATAGCCTAAATAAATGAATAGGCTAAGGCATATTTTATTTATTTTCATGTTTAGAACCTAAAAAATTTTGGGCTATATTTTTGCTTCAGACGCCTCAGCGGCAGAGCCATAGTCATTAATCACTTCCCATTTCACGGTGCCGTGAGCGGCGCTATCCTTCAGCTCAAAGGTTGTACTGGATAATGGGGTAGCGTAAGACACATCATTTACTTTTTTGCCATTAAAGGTAATGCTTTGGAAATTCATAAAATACGGTGTTGGGTTTTTTACGGTTAATTGATTACCCGATTTAGACCATGTCAGCTTTTTTTGTTGTTCTTCAAAGTTCACGTCTTTAATCGTCGAAGGGCGGTAAATTAATTTCATTTGTGTTTTAAAGGCAATCTGCAACGAGTTTTCCGTACGTTCGGTGGCAGGAATGGTTTTAATATTCAGCCAAAATAAAGACTCTTTATCTTTGGGTAAGGTGTTAGCAGTTAAAAAGATACGCAGTGCATTGGTTTTATCGGCATTTAATCTAAATAATGGCGGTGTAATAGTAAAATCCGATTGTTTTTCCTCGTCGATACCATCAATCCACGATTGAATTAAGTAGGGGATTTTATCGGGGTTTTCGACACTGATACTGACATCTTTATTCCCTTCATTATAAATAACGCGAGTGCCGCCAATAATCACGCCAGCATTAGCCATTTGTATAAAGAAAAATAAAGACATAAAAAAACAAATTAAGCGTTTCATATTATCACCTAGTAATACAGGAATAAGGTTTAAGTCCGTTTAAACCTTAAAGTCCAATTAGTTATAATTGATTGTGAACGTTGCTGTTGAATTTGCTTGACCGACACCGACTGAGTCAGACATCGCAATATAGCGCGCCGTAAAATCCAAGTTGTTGACTGTATTTTGTTTTAATTCATAATCACTAGACTCAGCAAACAGTGGAACGGTTGCACCGGTTACATCTTGAATTTGAATACCGACATTTTTAGCGGTTGTATTTGCCGTAGGGTCAGTTAACTCAAGCACATTGTTGTCTCCTGCGTAGCTGATAGCATCAAACTTAACGGTTGCGCTCGTGACTGTTTGTGGGCAATTTTTTAATTTAATGGTGAATTTAGTCGCGGCAGCTGTACTTCCTGTACTTGGTAAAGCTGTTTTTGACACTTTACCTAAGTTCACTGTGAATACATCTGAGCCTGTTGCCAGTTCACACGCTTGGTCGGTAATTTCACCGGTAAAATCGATAGTGCCGTCAGCAGCGAATGCATTATTCATAGCAAAAATAGACGACGTCGCAATTAACGTTGCAATGATATTCTTTTTCATTTATAGCTCTCCAAGGAAGATATTTTATTTGATGATATTGAGGGGGATTTAAATATCGCCTTTCTCAATTGGTATATATTTTGTCGTTTATTTTAATAATAAACAATATGCGAGTAATTTAGGTTTAATTGTTTTGTTTTTTGGATCTACGGGAGGTTTGTTTGGTATTCACATTATGGGTTGGGCGGTCTTTAACTAAGTTTTTTAAAATTCAAATTTGCTAATATTTGTTTTTAAAGCAGTAATGAAAATAAAAATTAAATGTTTAAATTAATTTTTAAATGGCATTTATATTTTATATTTCACGCATGATGTGTTCATGGGGTATTTAATGATTTTATTGATCTAAATAAGATGTGTGATGTTTGTGAAATATATCATTAATGTATTGCACTAAATAGAATATCTTATTTCAATGGTCGATATAAAGAATGAAATAGAATTTAGGTTGTCTGAAATGGATGGTTTTTATTTGTTCTAATATGAAACTTTAATACAAATTTGTCGTACCTTTACTTTTTAACTAATATAAAGAGGTAGAGTTTTCCTCTACTTCTTTTTAAATAATTGCCAAAATCAAGTAAAGTTACTTAATTTTAATGTGGTTTATTCGATGCCCAACTCTTTCAATTTACGGGTTAGGGTATTACGCCCCCACCCTAATAAACGTGCCGCTTCTTGTTTATGTCCATTGGTATATTTCAGGGCACAGTTAAGCATTGTGCGTTCTAATTGGGGTATTGCTTGAGTTAATAAATCTTCTTTACCTGTTTTTAATGCCTGATCTGCCCACTCTTCCAATAATTCAAACCACTGTACGTCGTAATTTGATTGGCGGTATGGCTGTGCGGTCTCTGTGCCCATATTAACCTGAGGCTTTGCAACGTTTGTGCTGTGCGCAGTATGTTCCTCCAGTAAATCATTGGGCAAATCTTGCGGTAAAATTTCTTGGCTTGCTGCCATAACAGTCAGCCAGCGGCAGACATTTTCCAATTGACGCACATTCCCTGACCAATAATAGCGTTGCAGAATTTTTTCACTATCTGGGTGTAATACCTTGCTTTCTACCCCTAACTCTTTTGCGGTATTTTGCAAAAAATAGTGTGCGAGGCGCGGGATGTCTTCTGTGCGTTCCCGTAATGGGGGGAGTTGCACTCGAATCACATTTAATCGGTGAAATAAATCTTCACGGAATAAACCTTCTTTGACCCGTTTTTCAAGATCTTGGTGGGTAGCGGCAATAATCCGTACATCTACTTTTACTGGGGTGTAGCCGCCAATGCGGTAAAATTGCCCTTCAGCAAGCACGCGCAATAATCGTGTTTGTACATCAAGGGGCATATCGCCAATTTCATCTAAAAATAGTGAACCGCGGTTAGCTTGCTCAAAGCGCCCTTGGCGAACTTGAGTTGCCCCCGTGAACGCCCCTTTTTCATGGCCAAAAAGTTCTGATTCGATGAGATCTTTTGGAATAGCTGCCATGTTCAAGGCAATAAAGGGCTCGTTAACTCGTGGGCTATGTTGGTGCAAAGCGTGAGCAACGAGCTCTTTCCCTGTGCCTGATTCACCGTTAATCAGTACGCTGATTGATGAACGAGATAAGCGACCGATAATGCGGTACACCTCCTGCATTGCAGGCGCTTCACCAATCATGGTGGATGAAACAATCGGCGCTTTTTGCTTTGTTTCACGACTGGTGTGGTTCTGTTCACGGCTATGATTTAACGCTCGTTCAACCAATGCCACGGTTTCATCGATATCAAACGGTTTAGGTAAGTAATCAAAGGCACCTGACTGATAGGCATTTACGGCAGCATCGAGGTCTGAGTGAGCCGTCATAATGATGATCGGTAAAAGGGGGTGTGATTGCTTAATGGTATTGAGTAGCTCAATACCATTGGTTCCAGGCATGCGAATATCGGATAACAAAACATCAGGGAGGGCGTTTTCCAATGCAGCAAGTACCGCATCAGCACTGTCAAAACAGGTGCAGACAAATTCTGCATTGTTGAGTGCTCGCTCTAGAACCCAGCGAATGGAACTGTCGTCATCTACGACCCAAATTTTTCCCTGTGACATGGTTATCCCCTATTTTTTGATGGGTAGATAAATAGAAAACTCAGTGTGCCCTGGCCAACTAGTAAACTCGATTTTCCCTGCGTGTTGATCCACTAAACTTCGGGCAATTGATAGTCCAAGCCCTGTCCCATTAGGTCGTCCACTTACCATTGGGTAGAAAAGTGTATCTTGAATAGCTAATGGAATACCCGGGCCGTTATCTTCGATATCAATACGTGCCGCTAGCCGATAACGCTCACCTTGTAACATGACTTGAAATGCGGTACGTGTGCGTAGCGTGATATGACCACCAGTATCTGCAAGGGCTTGTAGTGCGTTACGGGTGACGTTCAGCAAAACTTGCTCAATCTGATCGGGGTAATATTCCAAATCGGGCAGACTCGGATCATAGTCACGAATTAATGTGATGTTGTCGGGTTTTTCGAGCGAAACCAAGCGAGTGACATTTTCCATTATATGGTGGATGCTTTGCTGGGTTTTGGGACCCGGATATTGCGGTCCCAGTAATCTATCGACTAAGGCCCTTAAACGGTCAGCTTGTTCGATTATAACTTGAGTATATTCATTTAGTTGCGGGTCAGGTAGTGCCTTAGACAACAGTTGCGCAGCGCCTCGTAAACCGCCTAATGGGTTTTTGATTTCATGGGCGAGTCCACGAATAAGTTCACGTGCAGCAAGCTGTTGTGCATTTTGTACCAGCTCTTGGCTAAGGCGTCGCTGGCTGTCGAGTTGTGATAACTCGACTAAAATAAATTGTTCTGAAAATGGCTGTGCGCTGAATGACATCACGTGGGAATGGTTATTAAATACTAACGTGACTTCGTTTTCCGTAAAACTGTGGCCTTCTTTTAAGCTACTGAGCATCAATTCATCATTAAGCGAGCAATAGCTAAATAAAAGTGGAAGAGGGGTTCCGTATAGTTTGCGCTGGCTTTGGGTTAGGATTTGCAATGCAGCATGATTGGCGTAATGGATAACCAAATCGTAATCCAAAATAAGCACGCTATTAATGAGGGAGTCGAGAATTTGTTCGGGTGCTGGCAAATGTTCGGTTTTCATGTAATGTTGCTCCTGCACTATTTTGGTGCATTATACCTGATAGACCAAACAACCGATATTTGATTTTGCCTCTTTGGTGCAGTAGAGAGAAAAGGCCCCATCAAAAGATGGGGCAAGTGCTTCACGGCAACAAAGACTATCAGTGGAACGGCGTGTTACACACTGTAGTACATTTCAAATTCGAGAGGGTGCGGTGCCATACGAACACGTTGGATGTCGGCACGGGTTAATTCAATGTATGCATCGATAGCGTCATTCGTAAACACACCACCACGGGTTAAGAACTCGCGATTTTTATCCAGCTCAGCCAGCGCTTCATCTAAAGAGCCCGCAACAGTTGGGATTTCTTTCGCTTCTTCTGGTGGTAAGTCATACAAGTTTTTGTCCATTGCATCACCTGGGTGGATCTTATTGATGATGCCATCAAGACCTGCCATTAACTGCGCAGCAAACGCCAAGTATGGGTTAGCCGCTGGGTCTGGGAAGCGCACTTCAATACGGCGTGCTTTGGTGCTTGCAACCACAGGGATACGGATAGATGCAGAGCGGTTACGTGCTGAGTAAGCCAGCATAACGGGTGCTTCAAAGCCTGGAACTAAACGTTTGTATGAGTTAGTTGTTGGGTTGGTAAATGCGTTCAGCGCACGTGCGTGTTTAATAATACCGCCGATGTAGTACAGCGCCATTTCAGATAAACCGCCGTATTTGTCACCCGCAAACAGGTTCACGCCGTCTTTTGATAAAGACATGTGGCAGTGCATACCTGAACCGTTATCACCCACTAATGGTTTCGGCATAAAGGTCGCTGTTTTGCCGTAGGCATGCGCAACATTGTGAACGACATATTTATAAATTTGAGTCTCATCCGCTTTTTTGGTCATGGTATTAAAGCGCGTAGCGACTTCGTTTTGGCCTGCGGTTGCCACTTCATGGTGGTGAGCTTCAACAACTAAGCCCATCTCTTCCATTGTGGTACACATTGCAGAACGCAAGTCTTGTGATGAGTCAACCGGTGGCACTGGGAAGTAACCGCCTTTAACCGCTGGACGGTGGCCTTTATTGCCGCCTTCGTATTTTGTGCCTGTGTTCCATGCTGCTTCGATATCATCGATATGGTAGTAGCTGCCGTGCATGTTGTTACCGAAACGAATATCGTCAAAAACGAAGAATTCAGGTTCTGGGCCAAATAACACGATGTCAGCGATACCGCTTGAACGCAGGAAATCTTCCGCACGTTTGGAAATGGAACGTGGATCTCTGTCGTAACCTTGCATGGTACCCGGCTCTAAAATATCGCAACGGATAATTAAGGTCACATCAGCAAAGAATGGGTCTAACATTGCGGTAGATGCATCTGGCATCAGTACCATGTCAGATTCGTTGATACCTTTCCAGCCACCAATTGATGAACCGTCGAACATCTGGCCTTCTTCAAAGAAGTCTTCGTCAACTTGGTGAGCAGGGATAGTGATATGTTGCTCTTTACCTTTCGTGTCGGTAAAACGCAGATCAATAAATCTTACATTGTGCTCTTTAATTAACGATAAAACATGTTCAGCGGACATTCTCGGCTCTCCTGGTCGGGTCTAATCAACAAATCGCATCATATTTTGCGTTTGTTGGTTTGTCTGGCGTGGCGGCGGTGATTAATCACATTAATATACGTTGCTCGCTCACTATGAATACTATAAGCGAAAAGCGTGCCAACTTTTAAAAGAAGAGTAAATACTGATTGTTACGAAGGAATGTCAATCGATTGAGTTAAAAATAGCTGCAGATTGCACTGTATTGGTGCGGTTTTGCGATGGTTTGCATTATTTTGGTGCGCTCAAGGATGGGGATAGAGAGAAAAGACCAGCTTTGTGCTTAATATATAAGCCCAAAGCTGAATTGGCAGACATTATTTAACGCGCGAGGAGATGTTATTCATCATCACTGTTGGTTAATAATGTATTCACTTCTTCAATTTGTTTCACTGCATCATTAATGATGGAAGCAATTTGGCGCGTTTGTTCTTCATTCAGTTGTTTCAGAACCATTTTGTGGCGCAGCAGGGCTTTAAAACGGCTGACCGCCATTTCGATGTCTTCTGCTAAATTACTGCCTTGCTGCATATCACGTGCTTTTGCCAGCTTGCGAGCAATTACCGCTTCTGTTTCTTTATTCTGTGCTAAGTGCGCAGCGCCTTCCGGCGTAATCGTAAAACTTTTGCGATTGCGCTCAACAATTTGAGACTCTAAAAAGCCTTGTTCTTCCAACAGTGTTAGTGTTGGATAAATAACACCCGGGCTTGGGACATAGAGGCCGTTTGAGGCTTCTTGGATGTCTTTGATAATTTCATAGCCATAGCTCGGTTTTTTCGCGACCAATGAAAGTACCATAATGTGAAGATCGCCGTGGTCGAATAGGCGGCGTAGGCCTTTGCCTCTTCCACGACCTTTTTGGCGTTCACCGTGCCCATGACGGCCTTCACCGTGGCAGCGTTCGCCGTGCCCGTGTCCATGACGGCCTTCGCCATGACAACGTTCGCCATGCCCGTGTCCATGACGGCCTTCACCGTGGCAACGTTCGCTGTGCTCGTGACCATGACGGCCTTCACCGTGACAACGCTCACCATGCTCGTGACTATGACGGCCTTCGCCGTGGCAACGTTCGCCGTGTCCGTGACCATGACGGTCATCACCATAATAATGGTCACCCTGGCTGCGATGCTCGCCTCCATGGCAACATTCATCATGACCATGGCGGCGTTCATTATGCCCGTGACGGCCTTCACCATGGCAGCAGCCATCGTGGTGGCCGCGCTGATTTTCGTCATGGTGTGCATAATATACATGACGACAAGATTTAATTAGCATATAGTTACTCCTTAGTTTGTAATTTTAGATATATCGAATTCATTTTATGGTTTTACTATATTTAGATATATCTAATTAGTCAATTTAGATATATCTAAATAACATAAAAAGACATTAAAAATGGCGGTTAAGAAAGAAAGTCTATTTTTTGTTCTTTTTTTGGGCTGCTAATATTAAGTTTTTAGCGTATTATTCTGTCACTTCGTGGTTTCGCAGAGATGATGCTCATTATTTTATGAGGGAATCTGGCACTGTTACGCAACTGAATGTTTTTTCGTTAAAAACTTTTTATACAGTGATGGGTTTCACATTTATTCCACTTGTGCGGAAAAACGTGTAAAATAACAGCAAATTAACGTAGAAAGTATGTTTGGGTAATTAAAATACCGCAAAAAACATATTCCTTTCCTGTCAATTAAACGGTAAAAATCCTTGTCAATTCAAAACTTAAGAAACATCGCCATCATCGCTCACGTTGACCATGGCAAGACAACACTGGTTGGTAAATTATTGCAACAGTCAGGTACGTTCGGCGAACGTGAAACTGTCGATGAGCGTGTTATGGACTCCAACGACTTGGAGAAAGAGCGTGGTATTACCATTCTTGCTAAAAATACGGCAATCCAATGGAATGGTTATCACATCAATATCGTAGACACCCCAGGCCACGCCGATTTCGGTGGTGAGGTTGAGCGCGTAATGTCTATGGTTGACTGCGTTCTGCTGGTTGTTGATGCGATGGATGGCCCAATGCCACAAACACGTTTCGTAACGCAAAAAGCGTTCGACCACGGTTTACGTCCAATTGTTGTTATTAATAAAGTTGACCGCCCAGGCGCACGTCCTGATTGGGTTGTTGACCAAGTATTCGACTTATTCGTGAACTTAGGTGCAACGGATGAGCAACTCGATTTCCCTATCGTTTACGCATCTGCATTAAACGGTATCGCAGGTCTTGACCACACTGAAATGGCTGAAGATATGACCCCGCTGTACGAAGCTATCGTAGAGCACGTCGCGGCACCAGCCGTTGATGTCGATGGTCCTTTCCAAATGCAAGTTTCGCAGTTGGATTACAACAGCTACTTAGGCGTTATCGGTATCGGCCGTATCAAACGTGGCGTGGTTAAACCTAACCAACAAGTGACTGTTATCGATAGCGAAGGTAAAACTCGCAACGGTAAAATCGGTAAAGTATTAACGCACTTAGGCTTAGAGCGTATCGATTCACAACAAGCTGAAGCGGGCGATATCGTTGCACTGACAGGTTTAGGTGAACTGAATATCTCTGACACTATCTGCCAAGTGGGTAGCGTTGAAGCATTGCCTGCGTTAGCAGTTGATGAGCCAACAGTTAGCATGTTCTATTGTGTTAACACCTCACCATTCTGTGGTAAAGAAGGTAAATTCGTCACTTCACGTCAAATCCTTGACCGCCTGAATAAAGAGCTGGTTCACAACGTTGCGCTGCGTGTTGAAGAAACTCAAGACCCTGATGCATTCCGTGTATCTGGTCGTGGTGAGTTACACTTATCTGTTCTGATCGAAAACATGCGTCGTGAAGGCTTTGAGTTGGCAGTATCCCGTCCAAAAGTTATCATTCGTGAAATCGATGGCCGTAAACAAGAGCCATTTGAGCAAGTGACTTTAGACGTTGAAGAACAAAACCAAGGTGATGTCATGAAAGCGTTAGGTGAGCGTAAAGGCGACCTGCGTGACATGATGCCAGACGGTAAAGGCCGTGTGCGTCTTGACTACATCATTCCAAGCCGTGGTCTGATTGGCTTCCGTACTGAGTTCATGACAATGACTTCAGGTACTGGCTTACTGTACTCAACATTCAGCCATTACGACGATGTTCGCCCAGGCGAAATCGGTGGTCGTCAAAACGGCGTTCTGATCTCTAACGGTCAAGGTAAAGCGGTTGCTTACGCACTGTACAGCCTGCAAGATCGCGGTAAACTGTTCTTAGGTCACGGTGCTGAAGTGTATGAAGGTCAAATCATCGGTATTCACTCACGTTCTAATGACTTAACCGTTAACTGCTTAACCGGTAAAAAACTGACTAACATGCGTGCGTCAGGTACCGATGAAGCAACAACTCTGTCACCACCAATTAAAATGACTCTGGAACAAGCGCTTGAGTTTATTGATGATGACGAATTAGTTGAAGTGACTCCGCAGTCTATCCGTCTGCGTAAACGTCACCTGACTGAGAACGATCGCCGTCGTGCAAGCCGTTCTAAAGATGACTAATTTTTAAATAATGAGGTGCCGATTAGTGGTGCCTCAAGATAAAAATTATTCGCAATAAAAGCTAATCTAGAACCTATCTAGGTTAGCTTTTTTATTGGTTTATTCTATTTTTAAACTGTTCGAGAAGATCATTTGACGTTGGTAATAGTGTTAATCTGAGGTTGAACGGTTTCATTATGGCACTGAGTGAGTCAGCAGATAAATTACCTCGGTCATTTTCTATCTCAGAAATAGTCTTTCGTGAAATGCCAACAAGTTTACCAAACTGCTCTTGATTAATTTTTAATATATTAACTCTGAGTTTTTTTATTGTATTACCGATAGAGATCTTGTTTAAAAAAGCTCTGTTAAAATATCAAGCATGTGGCTTTCATTTTCATTTAATCTAATTATATTCTGTTGAAAAACAGTAATTTCGGCAGTATTTTTATGTGAAAACCGCTGCGTATAAATAGCATTTTTTTCTTGATTTAACTGAGCGATTTCCAGCTTTAATCGGTTAGAATGATGATTAAGTTGGTCGTATTCTGAGGTTAATTCTTTTAATCTATTTTCTAATTCAACGTTATGACTTTATTCATGAGCTAGCTTATTTTCCAACTCTGATTCCATCAATCGATAAATTGACAAAATAACGTGAATTATCACCAATTAGGGCTGTTCAGTTGGACGAATAATGATTAAAGTAAATTTAGTGAATAACAATGAGGAAAATTTATGCTGTATATCTTCGATATGGGTAATGTGATTATTGATATCGACTTTAATCGTGTGTTTGATAAATGGTCTGAACTGAGCGGCACGCCAAGTGAAGAAATCAAATCGCGGTTTACTTTTGGCAATATCTTTCAATTACATGAGTGTGGAAAAATTTCAGATATAGAGTTTGCAGAGCTACTTTGTGAAGAAATGGGGATCACGCTGAGCTTTGAAGACTTTGCTGAAGGCTGGCACGCTATTTTCATTTCGTTAAGACCAGAAGTGATTGATATTATGGAACGCCTGCGTGAGCAAGGCCACCGTGTTGTCGTCTTATCGAATACCAATCGTCTACATTTAGACTACTGGCCAGAACACTACCCAGAAATTGCAGCGTCCTCCGATTTTCTTTATTTATCCCAAGATTTAGGCATGCGTAAGCCCGACCCTGAAATCTTCAAATACGTTCTGCAATCTGAAGAGTTTGAAGCGGCAGATGCAGTTTTCTTCGATGATGTAGAGGAAAATGTCAAGGCAGCACAAGCCCTTGGTATCCATGGCGTTCATGTCGTGGATAAAGACACTGTTCCTGAATATTTCCGTACTTACGATTTTAGTGCTGAAGTTGAATAACATTTGATATTGATGATGGAGCAACGGATAACGTTGCTCTATCTTTTTGTGCAGAGTAATCATGATTGCATTAATCCAGAGAGTCACTCATGCGAGTGTTGTTGTTGATGAAAAAACAGTTGGGCAAATAGACTCCGGTTTATTGGTTCTGCTTGGCGTCGAAAAAGACGATGACGAGCAAAAAGCTAAACGCTTATGTGAAAAGGTACTGGGCTACCGTATTTTCAGTGATGAACAAGGGAAGATGAACCTGAATGTTCAGCAAGCGGGAGGCAGTTTACTGGTAGTCTCTCAATTCACGTTAGCGGCAGATACCAAAAAAGGCATGAGACCCAGTTTTTCTGGGGGAGCAGAGCCTGAAAAAGCCGACAAGTTATATCAATATTTTGTGGAACAAAGTCGTCAACAGGGTATCACGACCCAAACAGGGCAATTTGCTGCTGATATGCAAGTAAGCTTAACCAATGATGGCCCTGTGACCTTCTGGCTGCAAGTGTGATTCCATTTTTAAAGGGGGAGCCGATGTACCATTTACGTACACCGAAAGATGAAATTGAATTTGCGACTTACTACCACTTTCGTTGGGAAATGTTGCGAAAACCCTTCAACCAACCCCTCGGTTCTGAAAAAGATGGCTATGATTTAACCGCTCATCACCAAATGGTGGTGGATGATAAAAATCGCATTTTGGCGATTGGCCGTTTATATATTAATGCCGATAACGAAGGCGCAATTCGTTTCCTCGCCGTGAACCCTGTTATGCAAGGTAAAGGCTTGGGTAAGTTGATTATTATGGCGCTGGAGTCGGTTGCACGGCAAGAAGGCGTAAAACGTATTGTTTCCAGCGTACGCGAAGAAGCCGTTCCTTTCTTTAATAAAATGGGGTTTGAAAATAGAGGGCAAGTTGCAGGGCAGCTTAAAACACCTGTTCGCCACTATTTGATGATCAAGCCGATTGAAACCCTAGACCAAATTCTACATCGCCCTGATTGGTGTGGTGAGTTACAGCAAGCGTGGTATAAATACATTCCGTTAAGCGAAAAAATGGGTGCTCGCATCGAGCAATATACAGGAACCCGTTTTATTACGACGATGCCAGAAGCAGGTAACCAAAACCCTCATGAAACCATTTTTGCAGGTAGCCAATTTTCACTCGCTACATTAACTGGCTGGGGGCTGATTTGGCTGTTAATGCAAGAGCACCAACTCGGTGGCGACATTGTGTTAGTGGATGCCAACATCCGCTATGGTAAGCCCGTGAGTGGTAGGCCAACGGCCATTGCAGATTTAGCGAATATGAGTGGTGACCTCGACCGCTTAGCGCGGGGCAGTAAAGCACGCGTAAAACTAAAAGTGGAAGTGAGCAACCCAGACAACCAAATTGGTGCAGTATTCAGCGGGGTGTATATGGTGTTGCCTGTCGAGAAAACAAAGTAGAACATATTATTGCTGGTTGAATAATACGAAGAGGGCAGGTCAAGTGACCTGCCTTTTGCTTGTTCGCTATTGAGCCATTAAAGCAGGAACTTGTGGTGTTGCATCTTGTGGCACTGGCGTTGTTTCCATATTTGGTACGTCTTCTTGTGTTTCCACCGAAGAGGTCACAACCCCTTTTACTACCGTGCGATATAAGCGCTTACCTTGAAGTGGCATCGCCATCAGTTCGCCATTTAAACTTTTGGCGACTGAAGGTGCAAGAAAATCGCCCTGTAGTGTTGCATCAAAATCCCCGATAACTTGTGCTGGGAAACCTGACCATCCCCATTGGTTTAAATCGATTAAATCAATGTTAGTCCCAGAGGCCCGCAATAAAAACGGCACTTTTTTCGGTTCTTGTTTCACCAATACACCAATTTTACTGATCCCTCTATCGGTACTGACCGTTAAACTAGCCGCTGCAGAGGATTTTCCACTTTGACGTACTTCTAAGAACGGACGGCGGACTAAAACTTGGTTAATTGTGCCGCTATCAGCGTTGAATGTCGCCTTACCGTTCCAAATTCCCCACTGTTTTTGCTTAATGAGGTCAACATCTTCAATATTGGCGCTTAATGCCGTGAATTCGAACGGGAACTCTGGCTGGATATTCATTAATAAAGATTGAGAGACAGTAAATTTTTTGATGGATAAGCCAGACAGCCAAGATGGCGCGGGCTCAGCAAAAAAGGTCAGCCATGTTTCTGGCAGGGTATATAAAATGCCACCTAATTTACCTTCATTAATGGTAAGAAGCTGGTCATTACGTTGCCAAGCACCACTTAAATTAAATACACCTTTGTTGTAGTAGCCTGATAATTTATTGATGTTGAGTTTGTCTCCATCAATATTTAGGTCACCAATTAGTGTACTAAGCTGCTGATCTTTCATGACCAACTGGTCAACGTTAAAGCTAATTTTACTTTTAGGGCTTGTCCAACTGCCTCTGACCAAACTTAGCTGATCGATTTGTGTACTCAGCCCTGAAAGCGCCCAATCTTTTCCTTGAATATCAACATTGGTTAATTCAAGGTTTTTGATTTGAATAGTTCTATCACTATTAATCGCATCAAATAATGTATCGAAATCAACATTATTTTCCCAGCCAACCTTATTCATTGCCAAGGAGTCAATGGTTATTGCCCCATCAGTAAACACTTTACCTTCACCCGCAATATAACCGTTATTCAGGTAGGCACTTGCTTTGCTGATTTCAGTGACTTGCTCTTGCAATTTCCCAGTCAGCGCGACATTTTTAAATGGTAATTCATTAATTTTTAACTGGTTAGCGGTAAACCGAAAATCACCATAGCCAAACGGGTGATTAACTGTTGGTTTCCATGGTGTGATCCCCCCAGTAAAGCCCGTGGCGGAAATAGTTTCATCACCTTGGTTAAGGGTTAATTGGCTATTTTCAAATTGCAGAATACTCGCCGAAATAGGCAGTGGCGTTGATTCAGGGGATATGGTGGCGGAAAGCTCACCTTGTGTGATGACGAAGCGGTGAATTGCTGTGCCGCTGAAAATATTGCGCCAATTCACATCAACCACGATTTGGCGTGCATCTAAGGACAAATCTTTGTTTTGTGACGCTAATTTAACATCTTGGAAGATGAATTCCCCGGGATTGGAAAATTCATGGCCCATAATCCCTACATGGATATCGTAGTCAGTAAATTTGCTAAGGAATTGGCTCGAATAAGAAGCGCCCCAGCGCGTTTGTAACCCTACGTAAGCGGCGATAAACAAGAGCAGCAGTAGCAATAATGCATAGGTAACAAATTTAATTAACCATTTCACAGCTAACTGCTCCTCAAATTTGTGGGGGAATGCGTTTAATATCGCAACAATTTAAGGATAGCATACAGAAGAACCGCCAGAATATTCAACTCTAGCGGTTTAGATGAAAGATTATTTTTCGAGTGGGAAAACTAAATTCAGCACAATTGCTGTTAATCCACCTGCAGCAATACCAGAAGAAAACAAGGTTTTCAGCCAGTCAGGAGCAAACTGAAGAATTAGTGGCTGCTGTGAAACGCCCATGCCAACGGCAAGGGACAGTGCGATAATCATAATGGCTCGGCGGTTAAGTGGTTCACGAGAAACAATACGCACGCCAGATGCCGCAATGGTACCAAACATCACAATGGTTGCACCGCCAAGAATGGGTTCAGGAATTTGCTGTACAAAACCCGCAACAGCAGGGAACAGGCCCAGCAAAACAAGCATTAATGCGACGATATAACCCACATAGCGGCTAGCCACACCCGTTAACTGAATAACTCCGTTGTTCTGACCAAAACAGGAATTAGGGAAAGTATTAAATACGGCAGAAACCATTGAGTTTAAGCCATTTGCTAATACACCGCCCTTAATGCGTTTCATATAAAGTGGCCCGCGAACAGGTTGTTCAGAAACATCAGAGGTTGCGGTGATATCACCAATGGTTTCCAAAGAGGTCACCATAAAGATTAAAATCAGTGGGACTAACAAGTTCCAATCAAATGACAGCCCGTAATAAAAAGGCTCAGGAACGGTAATAAAGGATTGGTTTGGTTCAGTCGGTTGCGCATTTGGCAACATATCCATCCACCACGCAGCAAGGTAGCCTACCGCCATTGCAATCACCAAAGAGGCTACGCGCAAATATGGGTTTTTTTGGCGATTGAGTAAAATAATGACCGCAAGAACGATACCCGCCAAAATCAAGTAGTCGGGGGAACCAAAGGTGTTATCACTAATTGCGCTATAGCCACCGCCAATGGAGGTTAGCCCAACTTGGATCAATGATAACCCAATAATCATCACGACCACACCTGACACTAGTGGGGTAATGACGCGACGTGCTAAATGCAAGAAGCGAGATAAAATGACTTCAGTGAGTGCAGCGACTAATAACGTACCAAATAGTGCTGCCATCATGGAAGGGATATCCGCTCCACCTTGCTTGAGTGCAACACCTCCCATAATTAAAGGTGCAACAAAGTTAAAACTGGTTCCTTGAATAGATAACAGCCCTGAACCAATCGGCCCCCATGCTCTAATTTGAATTAACGAAGCAACGCCAGAGGCAAATAAAGACATGCTAATAATGCGTTGGGTATCGTGTGCAGGCAAGCCAAGGGCTTGGCAGATCAGCATGGCAGGAGTGATAACAGCAACAAACATCGCGAGAAGGTGCTGCCCAGCGGCGAAGAGCGCTTGGGGAAGCGGTGGCCTATCTTCTAATTTATAGATGAGCTCGCTCTGGGTATTTATGGTTGATTCTGTATTTTGTTTTTCAGACGTTGCTGTATTCATTGCCTTCATTTCCCACCAACAAAAAACGCATTGTAAAGCGACTAAATTAAAAAGCAATCGTTTGCGCAAAATAAATATTGTAAATGGTTAAACTAAGTTCATCACATTTTTATATCTTTTAACTTGTATTTATAACAGTTTTTTTTTCTAATCTGTTCACCTGTTTTTGGCGTTTTAAGGAAGATATTAACGTCTTACTAATATTTAATAATTTTAACAACAGACGAGGTACGTAAATGTATCATCTCGATGTCTACGGGACTTTGGTAGCAGCAACACTAGTACTACTGCTTGGGCGGAAACTCGTTAAAACCGTTCCTTTTTTAGAAAAATATACAATTCCAGAGCCTGTTGCAGGCGGATTGTTAGTTGCTTTTAGTCTACTTTTGCTGAAGCAAATGTTTGACTGGAGCTTATCTTTCGACTTATCACTGCAAGAACCGATGATGTTAGCTTTCTTTGCCACCATTGGTTTAAATGCCAACCTAGCGAGTTTGAAAGCAGGTGGTAAAGCCCTGTTTATCTTTATTTTTGTGGTTGTCGGCTTATTGCTTGTTCAAAATACAGTGGGGATCGCCCTCGCTAAATTGCTGGGACTAGACCCATTAATGGGGTTACTTGCTGGTTCAATCACACTCTCTGGCGGCCATGGTACTGGTGCGGCATGGGGGAAAATCTTCTCTGAGAGCTATGGCTTTAAAAGTGCAACTGAAGTCGCAATGGCATGTGCAACATTTGGGTTAGTCTTAGGTGGATTGATTGGCGGCCCTGTTGCACGTTTCCTAACGCGAAATATTCCAACGCCGGGTACCTTAGAAGACGATAAAGACGTGCCAACAGCGTTTGAAAAGCCACAATCAGGCCGTATGATAAGCTCAATGGTACTGATTGAAACTATCGCTTTAATCGCTATTTGTTTACTGGTCGGTAGCTACCTTTCGGGTTTATTAGCGGAAACGGTTTTTGCTTTACCGAAATTTGTGTGTGTTCTTTTTGTGGGTGTGATCCTCAGTAATGGTTTATCTATACTGGGTTTTTATCGGGTATTTGACCGAGCAGTTTCCGTATTAGGTAACGTTAGCTTATCGTTATTTTTAGCCATGGCATTAATGAGCTTAAAATTATGGGAATTAGCATCATTAGCAATTCCAATGATTGTCATTCTTGCGGTACAAGCGTGCGTAATGGCAGGATATGCGATTTTTGTCACTTTCCGAGTCATGGGTAAAAACTACGATGCTGCTATTTTAGCGGCAGGTCACTGTGGTTTTGGTCTTGGCGCGACGCCAACGGCGATTGCAAACATGCAAGCAGTGACAGATAGATTAGGGCCATCTCACTTAGCATTCTTAGTTGTACCAATGGTTGGTGCATTCTTTATTGATATTGTGAATGCTATTGTCATTAAATTGTATTTAATGTTGCCCGTTTTCCCGACAATAGCGGGATAATTTATATTCTAATAATTGATAGTAAAACAGGTATTGCCGTGAATAAGTTCACGGCAATTTTCGTTTAAAGAGATGTATTCAGAAGTTTGATTATGGGATTAAGCATGCCCATATTGTTCACGTTCAGGTAGCCAGCGTTCAATAATTTGTTGTGCATTTTTAGGGTATTGCTGTTGAATATGGCGGGCAATACGTTGCACTTCTGGCAACATATACTGATCACGAAGTAAGTCTGCCACTTTAAATTCAGCATTACCTGTTTGCCTTGTCCCTAATAATTCACCCGGCCCACGAATTTCTAAGTCTTTCTGGGCGATGACGAAACCATCGTTACTATCACGTAAAACCTGTAGGCGCTGTTTTGCTGTATGTGTTAGGGGCGTTTTGTACAAAAGAACACAGTGAGAAGCAACTGCACCACGGCCTACGCGGCCTCTTAACTGGTGAAGTTGAGCAAGACCTAAACGTTCGGGGTTATCAATGATCATTAAACTGGCATTTGGGACGTCAACCCCGACTTCAATCACGGTGGTTGCGACTAATAACTGGATTTCATTATTTTTGAATGCCGCCATAATACTTTGTTTTTCCGTAGGCTTCATTCGCCCGTGGACTAAACCCACTTTAAGTTCAGGGAGCGCAAGTGCCAACTCTTCACTGGTTACCTGAGCGGCTTGGGCTTCTAATAATTCGGAATCTTCGATGAGCGTACATACCCAATAGGCTTGGCGGCCTTCATCAATACAGGCTTGGCGTACACGTTCAATTATATCGTTACGTCGTGTATCAGGGATGGCGACGGTCGTTACGGGCGTTCGTCCCGGTGGGAGCTCATCAATCACCGAAGTATCTAAGTCAGCATAGGCTGTCATCGCTAGTGTGCGTGGAATTGGCGTAGCGGTCATAATGAGTTGATGAGGGTGAAACCCTTGTTGTTCACCTTTTTCACGCAGAGCGAGGCGCTGGTGAACGCCAAAACGGTGTTGTTCATCAATGATCACTAAACCCAAAGCATTAAACTTTACTTGCTCCTGAAAAATGGCATGAGTACCAATCACCATCGAAACCTCACCGTTTGCGATAGCTTCTTGCTGCTGTTCCCGTGCTTTGCCTTTTTGTTTGCCCGCAAGCCAACCGACTTTGATACCCAATGGCTCGAACCATTGTTTGAAGGTATTAGCATGTTGCTCCGCTAGAATTTCAGTGGGTGCCATTAAGGCGACTTGCTTACCATTTTCAATAGCGCAGACAGCGGCTAATGCGGCGACAAGGGTTTTTCCCGAGCCCACATCTCCTTGAATTAAACGCATCATTGGTGCATCTTTTGCAAGATCAGCTTCAATTTCCCCCACCACACGGTTTTGCGCATTGGTCGGCGAGAAAGGCAATTGTGCGAGCAACTGTGCCTTTAGTTTTCCGCTAGAGGTTAGCCGCTGTGCATACAAACGTTCGTTGCCTGCTCGGATCGCTAACATACTTAAGTGGTGAGCTAATAATTCTTCAAGTATTAAACGCTTTTGTGCAGGGTGATGGCCTTTTTCTAGCTCACTGAGTGCCACATTCGGTGGTGGATTATGAAGGAGTCGTATTGCATCAGGCAGGCTTATCATGCCACGGCTAAGTTCTTCAGGAAGTAGCTCTTGAATCTTTCCGTTATCAAGCATGACCAGAGCTTGGTCCATCACTTTGCGTAATGTGGCTTGGCGAACGCCTTCAGTCGTAGGATAAACTGGCGTAAGGTTTTCTTGCAACGGAATGTTGCCTGTCTCTTGGGATACTTTATATTCAGGGTGAATAATTTCAGGGCCTGTATTACCTCTGCGAATTTCACCATAGGCGGTAACTTGCCGGCCTTCTGCTAAGTTATTTTTCATCGCCGCAGAGAAATTAAAAAAACGTAGTGTTAAGTTACCTGTGCCATCAGTTATGAGGCAGGTCATCATACGCTTTCGGCCAAAAACCACTTTTGTTTGGAGCACTTCACCAATAATAGTGGCGGTAGTTCCGGGTAAAAGGTCTTTGATTTGGTACAAACGGGTATGGTCTTCGTAGCGAAGGGGGAAATGAAGAAGTAGGTCTTGAACGGTGTTCAAACCGATTTTACGCATTTTTTCTGACTGGCTGGCACCTATTCCATGCAGAGAGGTCAGTGAAATGGTATCAAGTAACCCATTATTCATGTTCTTTCCTTTTCCTTAACCAAATTGTTGTCTTTTCATTTTTTCAGTTAGCTGCATTTGTACCCACCAATCATCAGTGGCTTCAATTTGCCCTTGTTCATTGATATGCGGGCGTGGTAAACCTTTGCGTTTAGCCACTTCGGCAAGCACGGGGTAACCCCCTTCAAACAGCCACTCTTGTTGTTCTTGTTCAGATAAAACGCTATGTTCACGATCGTACATTCCTGCTAATTGCCGCTGTCTTTGCGCTTCATAGAGTATTAAGGCGGAGGCGACGGAAACATTCAATGATTGAACCATGCCTGCCATAGGAATGATGATGTGCTTATCTGCCAGTGCGAGTGCTTTTTGTGAAATTCCTTTTTTTTCTTGCCCCATCATAATACACGTTGGGCGGGTGTAATCAATTTCACGAAAATCAACGGCATGTTCGGACAAGTTTGTTGCTAATACCTGCATATTTTGTGATTTTATTTGTGAAATAGCCTCTTCAGTTGACTGGTGAGAGGTAACTTTTACCCAGCTGTTACTGCCAGCAGCGGAAGAGACAGATAATTTGACGTGTTGATCAGGCCAACAAATAGCATGGATTTGGTGAATACCCACAGCATCAGCACTGCGGACTATCGCAGAAACATTATGAGGTTTATGGATTTCTTCAAGGCAAATCGTGAGGTCTGGCTGCCGCATCGCCATCATTTGGCAAATGCGGCGGTAGCGGCGTTCATTCATATTCGTTAGTTACGGTTTCGGCTTACGCGTAGAACATCCGGCATGATACGTATCTTACGCATAACATTTGCCAGTTGAACACGGTTTTTAGTGGTAAGGCGGATAAAGGCACAGTATACGCGGCCATCTTTTTCCTCAGTATTCATACTCTGAATGCTTGAGTTGGCATCATTAATTGCAGCCGTAAGATTTGCTAACGCACCTTGATGGTTAATCATATCTACCTTGATTTCAGCGATGAAATCGGTGTCTGTTTCGTTATCCCATTCAACTGCCATAAATTTATCAGGCTCTTTTTGATAGCCACGGATATTACGGCAAGATTCATGGTGGATAACTAGCCCTTTACCAGGGCTAATATGCGCCACGATAGGGTCACCAGGAATAGGGCGACAACATTTCGCAAAGGTGATTAAGACGCCATCTGCACCTTTAATAGAAAGCTTATTACGGCTCTCAACGACAACCTGATCTTCAGGTGTGGTTTGTGGGTTGTTTTGCAAGTTCCTTGCGACGACAACACTCATTGCATTACCTAGGCCAATTTCGGCGAGTAGGTCATCAATAGAGTTGAGCTTCATACGCGCCAGTTCTGCATCAATATTACTTTGTGGAATATCGGTGAGTTTATTACCCGCTCCTAGCGCATGATTAAGCAGTCGGCGACCAAGATTAATCGAATCTTCGCGTTTTAAGTTTTTCAGTAACTGGCGAATTTTAGCACGAGCTTTTGAGCTGACGACAAAATTAAGCCAAGCGGCATTTGGACGAGCACCCGGTGCAGTAATAATTTCAACAGTTTGGCCACTTGCTAATGACTGAGAAAGTGGATAAGGTTGGCGGTCAACACGCGCACCAACACAGGCATGGCCAATATCGGTATGCACTGCATAAGCGAAATCAACAGGGGTTGCACCTGTTGGTAATTCAACAATACGACCTTCAGGGGTGAAAACGTAAATTTCATCAGGGAATAGGTCTGACTTCACGCTTTCGATAAATTCGAATGAACTACCTGCACTTTGCTGTAATTCAAGCAGGCTTTGCATCCAACGTTGCGCTCTGACTTGCGCGGTAGTACCTTGCTCGCCTTGCTCTTTATAAGCCCAGTGGGCTGCAACCCCCATCTCTGCCATTTGGTCCATATCTTCTGTACGAATCTGGACTTCAACTGGCACGCCATGCGGCCCAATTAAGGAGGTATGGAGGGATTGATAACCATTGGCTTTAGGGATGGCAATATAGTCTTTAATACGCCCCGGACGCGGTTTGTATAAGCTATGCATCTGACCTAAAACACGGTAGCAAGTATCTACGTCTTTGACGATGACCCTAAAGGCATAGATATCCATGATGGAATGGAAACGTTGCTCTTTTTGGTGCATCTTGCGGTAGATAGAATATAAGTGTTTTTCTCGACCACTGACACGACAAGGAACACCTGCTTCAGTGAGTCGACCGTCAATCTCAGAGAGAATTTTTTGGATCATCTCTTTGCGGTTACCACGAGCCGCTTTAACGACTTCTTTGATAACTCGGTAACGGTTAGGGTAAAGCGCTTCAAAACCAAGCTCTTCGAGCTCAGTTTTTATATGATGTATGCCCAGCCGATGTGCCAGCGGGCTATAAATCTCAAGGGTCTCACGAGCGATGCGACGACGCTTATCTGGCCTTAATGAGCCTAAAGTGCGCATGTTGTGAGTGCGGTCTGCCAGTTTTATCAAAATGACGCGAATGTCTTTGACCATCGCCATAATCATTTTGCGGAAGTTTTCTGCTTGAGCTTCTTTTTTGTCGCGAAAGTTTAGCTTATCAAGTTTGGAAACACCTTCAACAAGACCTGCGACGGTTGTTCCAAATAATTCTTCTATGTCCTGAAATGTTGCTGGAGTATCTTCTATCACATCATGAAGTAGCGCAGCCATTAATGTTTCATGGTCCAGACGCATTTCAGCAAGAATACAAGCAACAGCGACAGGGTGAGTAATATAAGGCTCACCACTTGAACGGGTCTGTCCTTCATGGGCATCCCGTGCGACAACATAGGCTTGTTTTAGTAATTCAATTTGCTCTTTAGGGAGGTACTTTTGAATAACTAAATTAAGGCTTTCAAACAGATACAAGGCAGACCCACCTTAGTAATTAGCGACGACCTTCAGCGATAGCAGAAACTGCCTGCATTTCAGCCGCTTCTTGCTCTTGCTGTTCTTGGCGTTCACGCACATCCAAAATGTGACCGTTAATTAAACCTTCTTCTACTTCACGTAGCGCGATAACTGTGTATTTATCGTTTTCTTCAGGAACTAAAGGGTCTTTTCCACCGGTTTGTAACTGGCGAGCTCTACGCGCTGCAACCAATACGAGGTCAAAGCGGTTACCAATTTTTTCTACTGCGTCTTGAACAGTTACGCGTGCCATAAGTGTGCTACTCCAAAAGAAATAAAAAAATGACCTGATATGATACTGAAACTATTCTCAGTCTGCTAGTAATTTGCTGATTAAAGCATCATGTCTCTGTACTTGGCGCCCTAATCTTAAGCGTTCAGTGCGGATAATGGATTGTAAATCGCCTAATGCAGTGTTGAAATCATCATTAACGATAAGGTAATCATACTCGTTGAAGTGTTCGATTTCACCTACTGCTTGTGACATTCGTTTTTCAATTACTTCATCACTATCTTGGCCGCGGCCACGTAGTCTACGATAGAGTTCGTCTTTTGATGGTGGGAGAATAAAAATGCTGCGCGCTTCCGGCATTTTAGCCCTAATTTGTTGCGCTCCCTGCCAATCTATATCGAGAAAAACATCCACTCCACTTTTTAAAACGTCTTCAATAATAGGTTTAGACGTTCCATAGTAATTTCCAAAAACACAAGCGTGCTCTAAAAAGTCACCATTTTCGACCATTTGTAAGAAATCAGTCTCTGATACAAAGAAATAGTGCTCACCATGAACTTCACCTGGGCGTGCAGCTCGTGTTGTATGAGAAACAGAAACTTGTGTGTCATACAATGGTTGTGTTTTCAGTAGAGCCTGAATGAGGCTTGATTTACCTGCACCACTAGGTGCAGAAACAATATATAACGTACCTTGTATCATGATGATTTCTTGAATAGTCGAGGATTAAACATAAAAGATGGTGATAAACCCCACATAGTATACACATACTTCTATCAACATGCAGCGATATCAATAAAACATGAATAACAGAGAATAGAAATTTGATCTATGAGTAATTTGCGAGCCGCTTCCAGAAATTAATTGTTTATTCCTGCAAATCTTATTTGTCTTGCGAAGCTTTTCGCAAAAAAAACACATTTTGGTGTGAGAGTTAAGAAGAATGCTTTCATGCTTCAAGATATAAAGCGTGGTGGGTATATGGAGTAGTTAGTTATTCACAAGGAGTTGTTATGGCATATTTTATGGATAAATGTAGGGGTAACTTAGCGTTTATTATAGGCTTTTGTGCTATTGGTTTTTTAGGGATTGGAAATATAACCTTTGCTGCCAGTAATGTTGAATTAGATGAGCGCTGCAAATTAGGTGGGATGAGTAAAATTGAGCAAGAAAGCCATCGGTTAGGTGCTCAGCTACAGCAATGGAATCAAGTTTATCGGTTATCTGGAAATAGCCAAATTAGTGACGAAGCGTATGACCAATTACTTTATCAGTGGCAATCTTTACGTCGTTGTTTGGGACTCTCTGAAGAACTTCCCGAAGTTGTGCTACCTAAAAAGGCACAGCTGACGAAGCATCCCACTCCCCATACAGGGTTGAAAAAACTCACAGAATCTAAGGTATATGAATGGGTCGATTCTCGCCGTGAAATTTGGTTACAGCCTAAAGTTGATGGTGTGGCAGTTACACTTGTCTATCAAAATGGTCATCTCATTTCCATGATCAGCCGTGGGAACGGTATTGAAGGCCTAGAATGGCGAGATAAAGCAGACTTTATTTCTGCTATCCCTAAGCAGATTAGCTTACAAAAAAATGTTGTTTTACAAGGTGAGCTTTTCTGGCAATTGAACGAACACATACAAGCAAAGGATGGGGGGATTAATGCTCGAAATAAAATAGCGGGTTGGCTAATGCGAAAGACAAGCCCCCAAAAAAATGAACCAAATATCGGAGTTTTTATTTGGGCATGGCCAGGTGGTGAATCAGAACCTGAAAAGCAATTTGAGCATTTAGCCCTGCTAGGGTTTCCGTTAGCAAAACAATATAGCCACAGAATTGAAAATAAAGCCCAAGTAAAGCAATGGCGTGAGTACTACTACCAAAGTAAGCTCCCTTTTGCCACGGATGGCATTGTACTAAAAAATTATCCATTTCCAGATGTATTGGCGTGGCAACCAAATCAAAATAGTTGGGCAATTGCATGGAAATACCCATTACGTAGTGTTGTTTCAGAGGTTAAGCATTTACAGTTTAAAGTTGGTCGAACAGGGCGGGTCAGTGTGGTTGCAACAATTAACCCAATCAATCTTGAAGGGAAAAATATATCCAAAGTGAGTGTTGGGTCATTGGCATCATGGGAAAAGAAAGATTTAATTGAGGGGGATAAAGTCACTGTTTCCCTTTCAGGTCTAGGAACACCAAAAATAGAAAATGTAATTTGGCGACTTGAAACACGCGTCTACCCAGACCTTTCTACCTTTGAGCGCTTCAACTCACTCAGTTGCCTCACCTATACAGAACACTGCCTACAACAGTTTGTTGCGCGTTTAACTTGGCTGGGTAAAAGCTTAAAAATTAAAGGGATCAGTGAGGTTACATGGCGAGATTGGGTTGAAAATCATCAATTAACTGAGTTAACGACTTGGTTACGGCAGGATTGGCAAAACGCATTACCGAAAAATAAAAGAAACTCTTCTTCAATCAAACAATTTCAATCAGTTAAATTTCAATTAACACCTTTATGGTTAAAAGGTTTAGGTATCCCTTTGCCAAAAACGAAAATTGAGCAACTCATAAGGTTAGAAGGGCTTCATGATAGCGTTGAAATTGAGCGATTGAGCTTAACTCGAAAGCAAAAGGAAAAGCTAGAAAAATGGTTAGCTACGCCAGAGATTCAACTTGCGTTGCAGGCTATACAGAAATTAAAAGCAAATGAGTCATTAACTGAATAATTAATGACTCAATAAGATGAAGGCTAATCTTGGTTTTCGTAGTTGAATATCGGTAATCCAAGTCGGTAGCGAATTGCGATTAACCGTGCACTTAATCCGACTACAAGGGTAATGATAACGACGATGTCTTGGGGCAGTGGGGTTTGCAATAGGCCAATATAAATCCATGCGGCAGCAAAAGAGACCCCAGCATAGACTTCTTTTTGGAAAACCAAAGGGATGGTATTACACAGCATGTCCCTAAGGACTCCACCAAATACACCCGTAATAACGGCAGCAATTGCGGCAATAATAGGGCTATAATTCATATCAAGTGCGATTTGAGCACCAAGAATAGAGAAAACGATTAATCCAATAGCATCTAAAATAAGAAATAGGCGGCGCAAGTGTTTCATCATCGGTGCTATCCAGATTGTGACAACAGCGGCGCCAGCAACAGTTAGGATATATTCTGGGTGTGCGACCCAACCTAATGGATAATGTCCAAGTAAAATATCGCGCACAGAGCCACCGCCTATCGCGGTTGCAGAGGCAATAATAATGACACCGAAGACATCCATTTTACGTCTACCAGCGGCAAGAGCGCCAGTCATAGCTTCAGCGGTGATACCAATAATATAAAGCACACTTAATAACATAATGGTTTTATTCAATATTAAAGTTATTGCTAAAGGGTAATATTACTTTTGAAATTTCTCGACTGAGATTTTCTAGTACCATGCAAACTAGATTAGTTAAAGTAATCCGACAGCTATATTAAATGATGTGAAAGGATAACAGATTGAATAGTAAATTGCCTTATAAAGAAACACGTTTAACGAATGGTAGGCGCAGTCATCAGCTCACAAATATTAATGTGTGGACACCTGATAGCCAGTGGATAGCTTATGATGTTCGGCCAAATGGCAGTTCATTTACTGGCTTATCGATAGAAAAAATTCATGTAAATACACTGCAAGAGATAGAAATTTATCGTGCTAGCCATGGTGCTCATGTTGGTGTTGTTACCGTGAGTTCGCATCAACCCCCTCAATATGCCTTTATTCATGGCCCAGATTACCCCGACGAACAATGGCATTATGATTTTCACCATCGTCGTGGCGTCTATGTCCATGACGATCAACTGAATGTGACTTATCCTATTGATGCGATGTGTATTTCTCCCCCTTATATTGCAGGAGCCCTTAGGGGGGGAACTCATGTCCATGTGTATAGCCCTGACGGTAAATGGCTAAGTTTTACGTATAACGACCATGTGATGCATGAGTTAGATGTGAAGCTGGATCAGCGGAATGTCGCTATTGCTGTACCTGCGGGGGTTGTTAATGTTGAGCCGAAAAAACATAATCGTGAATATGATGGTGATTACTTTTGTTGCGTTGTGACTCAGACTACAGCAGAGCCTAAGCCTGATAGTGATGAAATTAGTCGTGCATATGAGGAAGGCTGGGTTGGGCTTCGGGGTTACCAAAAACAAGATGGTCAATGGCAAGAAAGAGCACTTGTTTTTATTGGGGATACACATACTCAGGATGGTGAGGTGATCCCAGAAGTTTTCATTGTAGATTTACCTTCACAGCCCCAACTTTGCATGATTTCAGGGGAAAAACCACTTCAAGGGACGGAATCAAGTTTGCCAGCTCCACCAAAAGGTGTGCACCAAAAGCGACTGACTTATACGCACCAGCGTAAGTACCCAGGTTTGGCGAAACTGCCGAGACATTGGCTTCGTACATCACCAAATGGTAAATCAATTGCTTGTTTGATGCATGATGATTTTGGCAATGTGCAGCTATGGTTAGTTGATAGTGTTACAGGGGAATTGAATCAGATTACTCAGGGCGATTCTTCGATACAGTCCGCGTTTAATTGGGATAGTCAAGGTGAGCATGTTTGTTTCGTCTACGAAAATAGTGTGGCCATTTGTCATATTGCGACAAAAAAGTTAATTCAATTAACTGAGCGTACTGAGCAAGCACCTAGTGCTGATGCGGTTGTATTTTCACCGAATGACAAGCTTATTGCATTTATGCGGGATGTTGATGGGTTCAGGCAACTTTATACTGTAGAAACGGGTCTACATTGTTAGGTATTTATCAGTTATTTACTGTTGTTATGAATAAAAGAGAAGTTGTAAGCTCTTTTATTCATAAATAACTTTATTTTATACTAAATAGCGCTCTAATTATTTTAGATTTTAACAATGTGATTTTAAAAAAAACTGAATGTTTAATATGGAGGTATTTAAGTTAAGTTGTAGCAGTGTATTGTTTCTCTGAAAATAATCTCAAAAATTTGCATAACTAATAAATAGGAATTAGCTCAGGCCCTATTTATTCCACATTTCAATTAATGAATAAGATGAATTTTCATTCCGAATGAATATTACTTTTTTTTTCTGTTTTTTCTTTTTTATCAATGTCTTCTAAACGTTTTTTAGGGGAGTCTTCTTTTCCATCATCACCTGACTTTGCATAGTCTAAAGGAATTAGAAGTGTATCCATAACGATAGAAAATGGGAGGTCAATTGCAAGAAGTGGCCTAACTACCCAGCCAGTCTCATCATCTTTAATCATTTTAAGGCTGTTTTTAGAGCCAGGGTAATAACCATCTGAAGGGCCTGCATGAGTCATAATACTAGAACAACCGCTTAAAAATAACGGTGTGATAAGAGCAATTATTTGTGCGGTATTTAAACTCGGCATACGGTGGTTAACCTATATTTTGCTAATTATTACTAACTTTCATCCATCATATCGAAAAACAAAAAATTCACAATCTCAGTGTTGCATTATTATTTAATTAAATGACATACATTCTTTTAATGAATATTTAATTATATCTTATTGAGGAAGATTGTTTCTTTTTTGTATTTATTCTTATGAGTTGTGAAGGACTTAAAAAAATAAAGAATAATTATTTTGATATTTGTTATCAATCTGAAAATTCAAAGACATAGAGATTTTAATTCGTTCTAAAGTGTGCTCTATGACACATCTTACTCTTTTGCTATTTGGCATAATCGATTCAGTAGTATGTTTTATCGCCGATTTAGGCTTGGTTTATGGGTAACTTGTCGTCAAAAGGATGCGGTCTATGAGTGAATTAGCTCTTACTGTAAGTTTGTTGGCGTTGGCTGCCGCTCTAGGGTTATGGATAGGTAACTGGAAAATCCGTAATGTTGGATTGGGGATCGGTGGTGTTCTTTTTGGGGGGATCATTGTCGGGCACTTTGCTCAACGTTATGGGTTACAGCTCAATAAGGATATGCTGCACTTTATTCAAGAGTTCGGTTTAATCTTGTTCGTTTATACTATTGGTATTCAAGTTGGCCCCGGTTTTTTCTCTTCACTTCGTGTTTCAGGGCTGAAACTTAACGGTTTCGCGTTAATGATAGTGGCTTTAGGTGCAATAGTGACTGCCATTATTTATAAAGTTGCCAATATTCCACTCCCTATTATTCTTGGTATTTTTTCAGGTGCAGTTACAAACACCCCATCATTAGGGGCGGGTCAGCAAATTCTGACTGATTTAGGCTCAGACCCAAACCTGGTTGGTCAAATGGGGATGGGGTATGCAATGGCCTACCCAATGGGGATCTGTGGAATATTGTTAGTGATGTGGCTAGTGCGGATTATCTTCAGAATTTCAGTAGATAAAGAAGACTCTGCCTTTAATAGTACAAATTTCCAACAGCGCGATGCATTGCAAACCATGAATATTGCGATCCGTAATGCCAACCTTGATGGCTTAATGATGCAAGATATTCCATTACTTGGTAGTGAAGCGATTGTGTGTTCAAGGTTAAAACGTGGCGATATGCTGGTTGTTCCTCAACCAACGACGGAAATTCATTTAGGTGATTTACTCCATGTTGTTGGGCAAAAAGATGACCTAAATAAAGTGCGCTTGATATTAGGGGAGGAGGTTGACGCTTCTTTATCTACATCAAGTTCCATTTTGCATTCTGTTCGTGTGGTGATTACTAATGATGCGGTATTGAGTAAAAGGCTTAAGGACCTAAACTTAAAACAAAAATATGATGTGGTTGTCACTCGGTTAAACCGAACAGGGATTGATTTAGTTGCGAGTAATAATTCAGTACTGCAATTTGGTGATATTTTAAATATTGTTGGGCGGCCCGAATCTATTGAAGCGGTCACAGCATTGCTAGGAAATGCCAAACAAAAATTACAGCAAGTGCAAATGCTACCCGTTTTTTTAGGTATTGGGCTTGGTGTAGTTCTTGGCTCAATCCCAGTTTTTGTACCTGGCTTTCCTGCTGCATTAAAATTGGGGCTTGCTGGTGGGCCGCTAGTTGTCGCTCTTATTTTAGGGCGGATTGGTACGATTGGTCGCCTGTATTGGTTTATGCCACCAAGTGCTAACCTTGCATTAAGAGAGCTTGGTATTGTGATGTTCCTTGCGGTTGTTGGGCTCAATTCAGGCGGTGATTTTATTGAAACACTGATAAAAGGTGATGGATTAACGTGGATTGGTTATGGCCTACTGATTACGTTCGTTCCCTTATTTATTACCGGTATCGTGGCAAGGGTATTTGGTAAAATGAACTATTTGAGTCTATGTGGTGTATTAGCAGGCTCAATGACAGACCCTCCTGCGCTTGCATTTGCTAATAATATTCACCCAACGAGTGGTGCTCCTGCACTGTCCTATGCCACCGTGTACCCATTAGCAATGTTTTTACGGATTATTTCCCCGCAACTACTTGCGATTCTATTTTGGACTATTTAAGCCTTACGAGGAATAACGCTCTCTATTTTGCTGGAGAGCGTTTTTCTTTTCGTTTTATCTAGTTAAAATATTTAATATTTCAATTAGATAATGAGTTGTAGGTAAGGTAGGGGATCAGACAGTGAAATGAGGTATCCAAACATATAGCGGCTAAAAGTGCTTCTGTTCAAGCTATAACCAAACAAAAAAGATGTTCTAATAGATTTGAATGATATTCGTATTGAAAACGTTATTTGATTTCAATTACGGAGTTCTCGCTAATTTTTCGCCCTTTCTATTTGAAAGGGCTTTTTTTTTTTAAATTTGAGGGCGAGTCATTGTTAAGGCGGAGTTTTACTAGCCTAGCAAGTCACTTCTTGATATGCCTTTTCTAACTCTTCCGCTAATATTTTGATCCCTTTCTCAATGATTTCTGGCTCAGGAACATAATTCATTCGCATGCATTGGTGTGCATGTGGCCAGTCTTGCTCAATGCCCGGGAAGAAATAGTGGCCAGGAACCATCAGGACACCACGTTTTTTCAAGCGTTGGTATAACTCTAAGCTACTAATTGGTAAGTCTTTAAACCATAGCCATAAGAAAATAGCACCTTCAGGCTTGTGAATAAGACATTTATCTTCAGGTATATAACGTCGAATGATCTCGATAGCTTCTTCAACACGTTGTTTGTAGAAAGGCCCAATGACATTCTTAGACAGTGAGATTAAATCATCCCTTTTCAGCATTTCGAGTGCTAAAGCAGGACCAACCCCTCCAGGAGCAAGGCTAATAATGCCGTTCATGTTACTGACAGCTTCAATGATTTCTTCATTGGCAACAATGATACCGCAACGTGTACCGGGTAAACCAAGTTTAGATAGACTCATGCAAAGAACGACATTTTCATTCCAAAATGGTGTAGCTTCACTAAAGATAATCCCTGGGAAAGGGACACCATACGCATTATCTATCAGTAGCGGGATGTTATGTTGTTTGGCTAATTTATCTAAATGCTCAACTTCTTCATCCGTAATCACATTCCCTGTCGGGTTGGTTGGGCGAGAAACACAAATAACACCAATATCATCAGTGACTTCTAATGTATTGAAGTCAACGCGATATTTAAATTGACCATTAGGTAAATATTCGATTTGCGGTTTATTCGCAACAAACAGGTCATCATCGAGGCCTGAATCCGCATAGCCGACATATTCTGGGGCTAGAGGAAAGAGAACTTTGCGAGTAATACCATCTTCAAAGCGACCTGCTAGCAGGTTAAATAGGTAGAAAAAAGCACTTTGGCTGCCATTCGCTAGCGCGATATTTTTCGCACTAATATTCCAGCCTAGTTTTGCTTTTAGCGTTGCCGCAAGCGCTTTCAACATGGCATCTTTGCCTTGAGGACCATCATAGTTACATAACGTATCCGTCAATTGACCGTTTGCACACATTTCAGTTAATAATTCTTGGAAGTATTTATCCATCTCAGGAATATGAGCTGGATTACCACCACCAAGCATGATCGAGCCAGGGGTTCTGATGCCCTCATTCAGGTCTTTCATTAATAATGAAATTCCTGAGTTTTGAGCGAACTTATTACCAAATTTAGAAAATATCATTGCATTTATTCACATATGTCTATTAGGTTGTTAATGGAATTTAAAACATACTCTGCCCAATCATAGAGTTCAACCGCTTATTTTTATTTGTTTATAACTTAAAATATCGCAAATAAAGAAATAAACAGACATATGGTTTTAATTGTTAATGTTTTGATAGTTTATTTTTCTTTCTCAACGGTATGATCCATCTATAAATTCTGAATCATTTAAATTGGCAACAGTTAATTAAGTGGTCATTTATCATGCCAGTCGCTTGCATGAAGGCGTAGCAGGTGATTGAGCCAACAAACTTAAACCCTCGTTTTTTGAGTGCCTTGGAGAGCTTTTTTGAAAGTTCTGTTTCCACGGGGACTTGGGACGAATTTTCCCAGTGGTTGATTATTGGCTGCCTGTCGACAAATTCCCAGAGAAAACTTGAGAAGTCTTCTCCATTTTTCTGCATGGCTAAATAAGCGTTTGCATTTGCAATGATCGCATTGATCTTTAAGCGGTTTCGAATAATACGTGGCTCTTGCATTAGTCGCTCAACATCGTCTTTATTCATTAATGCAATATGTTGAGGATCAAATTGGTGGAATAATTCCCGATAGTTTTGGCGTTTTTTTAAAATCGTGTACCAAGATAACCCCGCTTGCTGCCCTTCTAAACAAAGCATTTCAAATAAATGCTGGTTATCATGATTTGGTTTGCCCCATTCATCATCATGGTAGGCAATATATTCAGGATCTTGATTGACCCAATGACAACGTGTCGGTGGTGTATCCATTTTTCATCCTTTTTCCAATCACAATCAACTTGCCTCAAAAACATAATATTTATACTGTATAAATAACCAGTTTAAAAGGGATGAAAGGATATTTTTTTATTTTTAGAATAAATACAGACATATTCAATGCTGTATATCTGCCGGTCAAAGGGTATACTGGCGTACTTTCATTAAATTTAACGTATCGCGTGCGGATCTAACATGCAAAAGTTTGATACCAAAACCTTCCAAGGTCTTATCCTGACATTACAGGATTATTGGGCGCGTCAAGGCTGTACCATTGTTCAACCACTGGACATGGAAGTCGGCGCAGGAACCTCCCATCCAATGACGTGTTTGCGTGCATTAGGCCCTGAGCCTATTGCTGCGGCTTATGTTCAACCCTCTCGTAGGCCAACTGATGGTCGCTATGGTGAAAACCCAAACCGTCTGCAACATTATTATCAGTTTCAGGTGATCATCAAACCATCACCAGACAACATCCAAGAACTGTACCTCGGCTCGTTGAAAGAGTTAGGGGTAGACCCAACTGTCCATGATATCCGCTTTGTTGAAGATAACTGGGAAAACCCAACGCTTGGTGCTTGGGGACTAGGTTGGGAAGTGTGGTTAAACGGGATGGAAGTCACTCAGTTTACTTACTTCCAACAAGTCGGTGGGCTTGAATGTAAACCAGTAACGGGTGAAATTACCTATGGTTTAGAACGTTTGGCAATGTACATTCAAGGTGTCGACAGTGTTTACGACCTTGTTTGGTGTGATGGCCCGTTAGGCAAAACCACTTATGGTGATATCTATCACCAAAATGAAGTTGAGCAATCTACCTATAACTTTGAATATGCAAATGTCGATTTTCTCTTCAAATGCTTCGAAGAATATGAGAAAGAAGCGCAACATTTGTTAGCACTGGAAACACCTCTTCCATTGCCAGCTTATGAACGCATCTTAAAAGCCGCTCATACTTTCAACTTACTGGATGCGCGTAAAGCCATTTCGGTTACTGAACGCCAACGCTATATTTTACGAATTCGTACCCTCACTAAAGGGGTTGCTGAGGCATATTATGCTTCACGTGAAGCGCTTGGATTCCCTATGTGTCATAAGAACTAAGAGGCTGTCATGACTCAACAGACTTTCCTTGTGGAAATCGGCACCGAAGAGTTACCGCCGAAGGCTCTTCGTTCATTAGCTGAATCATTTGCTGCAAACTTTACTGCGGAACTTGATGGGGCTGACATTGCTCACGGCGCAGTAACTTGGTTTGCTGCTCCACGTCGTTTGGCGCTTAAAGTTGCTGATTTAGCAGCATCGCAACCTGACCGCGAAGTTGAAAAGCGCGGCCCTGCTATTGCTCAAGCATTTGGTGCTGATGGTCAGCCGACTAAAGCTGCTGAAGGCTGGGCGCGTGGTTGTGGTATTACCGTTGATCAAGCAGAACGTTTGACGACAGATAAAGGCGAATGGTTACTGTATCGTGCACAAATGAAAGGCCAAGCTGTCAGCGAATTGCTAGTAGATATGGTCAGCCGTTCATTAGCGAAATTACCTATTCCAAAATTGATGCGCTGGGCAGATAAAGACACGCAGTTTGTACGTCCTGTTCATACTGTCACATTGCTACTAGGCAGCGATGTTATTGACGGTGAGATTTTAGGCATCAAAAGTGCTCGTACCATTCGTGGTCACCGCTTTATGGGTGAAGCTGAATTTACGATTGATAATGCTGAGCAATATCCGGCTATTTTACGCGAACGCGGTAAAGTCATGGCGGATTACGAAGAGCGTAAAGCAGTTATCAAAGCAGGTGCAGAAAAAGCGGCACAAGCATTAGGTGGCAAAGCAGACTTAACAGAAAGCTTATTAGAAGAAGTTGCTTCATTGGTTGAATGGCCAGTGGTATTAACAGCCAAATTTGAAGAGAAATTCTTAGAAGTTCCTTCAGAAGCGCTGGTTTATACCATGAAAGGCGACCAAAAATATTTCCCTGTTTATGATAACGCAGGCAATTTGATGCCGAACTTCATTTTCGTGGCGAATATTGAATCTTCTGACCCACAACAGATTATTTCGGGTAACGAAAAAGTCGTTCGCCCTCGTTTAGCCGATGCGGAGTTTTTCTTTAAAACCGACCGTAAGCAACGTTTAGAAGATAATTTACCACGCCTAGAAACGGTCTTGTTCCAAAAACAATTAGGGACATTGCGTGATAAAACGGATCGTTTAGAAGCACTAGCAGGTTGGATAGCAAGTAAAATTGGTGCAGATGTTAACCATGCGACTCGTGCAGGGTTATTAGCGAAATGTGACCTAATGACCAATATGGTCTTCGAATTTACTGATACACAAGGTGTTATGGGGATGCATTATGCACGCCATGATGGTGAATCAGAAGATGTTGCATTAGCACTTAAAGAACAGTACCAACCACGTTTTGCGGGTGATGAACTGCCTTCTACCGATGTTTCAGCTGCATTAGCACTCGCTGAGAAAATGGACACATTAGCAGGTATTTTCGGAATAGGTCAGCACCCGAAAGGGGATAAAGACCCATTTGCTTTGCGTCGTGCGGCATTAGGTGTTCTGCGTATTATTGTTGAAAAAGGTTATCAGCTTGATTTAGTTGAAATGACTGAAGAAGCGGCACGTTTATACGGTGATAAATTAACCAACAAAGACGTTGTGAATGACGTGGTTGAATTCATGCTTGGCCGTTTCCGTTCTTGGTACCAAGAATTGGGCTACAGTATTGATACAATCCAAGCCGTATTAGCACGTCGTCCAACGCAGCCTGCAGACTTTGATGCGCGCGTGAAAGCGGTAACACACTTCCGTACATTGGAAGAAGCACAGGCACTTGCAGCCGCAAATAAGCGCGTTTCAAACATTCTGAGCAAATCAGATGAAAAACTTTCTGATACTGTTTTAGCCTCAGTGCTAAAAACGCCAGAAGAAGTGAAGCTGGCGACACACGTTGTTGTCCTGCAAGATAAGCTGGCACCAATGTTTGCAGAAAGAAACTATCAAGAAGCACTTGCTGAGTTAGCTTCTTTGCGTGATGTTGTCGATGAATTCTTTGAAAATGTCATGGTAATGGATGAAGACCAAGCGGTTCGAGTCAACCGTTTAACGCTTTTAAGCCAGTTACGTGAGCTGTTTTTAAAGGTGGCAGATATTTCTTTACTACAATAAGACAAAATTGCACGTTTAATACTCAATTAAATGTCTTTTTATAAAAGTTAATCTGTTTGATAAATAAGCGCTAAATTGTATTTAGCGCTTATTTTTTTAGTGAATTTTGTAAAAAAGCTAAGAAACCTTACCCTTTTGATGGTTTTATCAGCAAACGAACTGAATTAGATAAAAATGGGTTGACGATCCTCATTCTTGGCAGTATTATTCACACCGTTTTCGGCGAGTAGCGCAGCTTGGTAGCGCAACTGGTTTGGGACCAGTGGGTCGGAGGTTCGAATCCTCTCTCGCCGACCAAATTCCAAAACCCACCTCATTGAGGTGGGTTTTCTCGTTTTAGTCCCCCTCAAATTTAAACTTTTCGACCGTTATTTTTCAGACTAACTTTGATTGCAACTTATTGCTGCATTTGGTGTTATACCCATCTACGGTTTGAGTTTTTCTCATGAATTACGTACTGGCTACAGTAACGCTTATTTATTAGCTTGAGTTGCTAGTAAATGTATTTTTCATGACAAGGACCCGTTAATGAAAACCAAACCTATTAATCCCTCTATTTTTCTTATCGTTTATCTAGCTGCATTGATAGCTGTAATGCCTAAGGGTTTTGCGGTGGAAAATCAGCAAAACATGGATACCAATCAACTTACAACCCAGCCTTGCATCATCATTAATGTATTTAAGTTAATGGGAATGGAACGGTTACCCAAGATTAAGCCTAAACAAATAAAAACATGGCGTGGAATGATTGAAGGTCAATGTATGACTCAGCCTGAGTTGCTTACCTATGCTGATTATATAAATACAGAACTCATTCAAGCTGGCTATTTAACCTCTTATTTGTCTTACCCCGCACAAGCATTATTTTTTGGGAGTTTACAGGCAGAAGTCATTACAGGGACAATTTCGAATATTCACTATCAGGGAGTGACTAATATTCTTCCTTTCGAAATTGGTGATGTTTTAAATTTACGACATATTGAACAAGGTTTGTACAATTTACAGAATGCAGCCTTGGTCCCTTATCGTATTGAGTTAATGTCTGATGGCTTGGAGCCTCAGGCGACTGAAATTATTGTTGTTGGCGGGAATCGACGGGATCAAAGAGGAGAGCTGTCTATAGAGTCTTATCCCTTTGATGAAAAAACTAAAACTGTCATCTCCCATGACGCTATTTTTGCCAATCCATTACAGATAAATGATCTGCTTTATTTAAAAATAAATCATTCTTTAGGTTCTTCGAAAAGAAATAAACGACAAGCCATCGCGCTTGGTTATTCGGCGCCATATCGCTATTGGTTGCTTTCTATTTACAGCCATTATCAAAATAGCCAAGCAGAGCTTCTAATTAATGATATTGCACTGGATGTGCAGCAACGTCAGCGAGCATTATTACTCACCTCTCAATATATTCTTAATCGCGCTGAAAATAGCGTGACTTCATTCAGTATTAGCTCGCAAATTCAAACCCTTGATACTTTTTTAGCAGGGCAACGGTTGATGACGCAAAGGCGACTAGCGAGTTATCTGTCTGGTGAGTTTGTCTACCAGCAGGTTTTTTCACAAGGTCAAGCGACGGTATCTTTGGGGTATAAGCAAGGGAATAGTTGGTTTGGTGCCAATGCAGCTCAAATTACGGGGCTAGAACGCCCTCAAATTTACCAGTTATCATTTTCATCTGAGTGGGGAAGCTCGCCTGTTTATTATCAGAATAGCCTAGATATTCAGTTGAGCCGTTCTCAGCTTGATGGGTTGTTAGAGCGAAACGCTTTTTTTGGAAAAGGTGGTGTACAGGGCTTTTCAAGCTTCGATGACATTGAGATGGGGGACAATAGCTTAAAGCTTCACAATGAGGTTAGTTGGGACATGCCATGGAAATTCATTCAGTTGTACAGTTCGATTGGGATGGGAGTAACGGCAAATGATAGAGCAACATTTTGGCGAAAAAATGCCTTATTGGGCTGCAAGGCTGGCGTGAGGGGCGCTATAGGGGCAATTAATTATCATGCTTTCATTGAGATGCCCGTTTGGCAGGCTAATCAGGTTGTTGCGAATAACCTTCATTCAGGTTTCCAAGCCAGTATAAGTTATTAATCAATAGCTTAGCAGTAGTATGGGAGAGCGTGTTGAGCGTCTTAGCTAATTGTAGCTTTTAACAACAATATCATAGAATTTTATGCATACAGTCTAATTGATTAAAATGGACAGATAAAAGTTATTTTATTCTTTAGGTTATCAATTGGTTAAAATTATGTTTAGTATGAGCAGGCGAATGTTTTTAATATGGATAAAAAATAAACTAAATAATAACATACTAAAATAATTTCAATCCTCATTTCCTTTAGTGTTTTATTTCAGCAGCCGTTGGATAAAACGCTATATTCGTTCAGTAATTCAGCACTTAATCACAAATATAAAAATAAATAAGCTAAGCATAAAACACTAATCACCACTAATAATATGGTTATAATGCCTACTAATTGCTCTGCTCATTGATATTTTAGCCTAAGTTAGCATGCTAATTGTTTCTAATATGTTACGAGATTTGTGTGTTCTACGTTAATGTGGCTATTGACGAAGTGGGTGACAGTTGATTAATTGCTCAATGAATAACAAAAAATACAGACACTATTTCTGTCATTTTAATGACGGGGTTAGTCATCGAGCAAAAACAACATGAATACCACAGGAGCATACAGATGCGCTCTATTAAAAAAACAGGTCTACTTTCTGTAGGATTAACGCTCGCAGCATTAGCGGTTTCGGCATCAGTGCAAGCTAAAACATTAGTATACTGTTCAGAAGGTTCGCCAGAAGGCTTTAACCCTCAGTTATTTACGTCGGGTACAACATACGATGCAAGCTCAATTCCACTGTATAACCGTTTAGTCGAGTTTAAATTAGGCACAACTGAGATTGAGCCAGGCTTAGCTGAAAGCTGGGAAGTGAGTGATGATGGCAAAGTGTATACCTTCCATCTGCGCAAAGGCGTGAAATGGCACTCAAACAAAGAATTCAAACCAACCCGCGACCTTAATGCGGATGATGTAATTTACACGTTTATGCGTCAAAAAGATGCAAACCACCCATACCATAAAGTTTCTGGCGGTAGCTATGAATACTTTATGGGGATGGATATGGACAAAATTATCGATAAAGTTGAAAAAGTCGATGATAACACAGTGAAAATTACACTGACTCGCCCAGAGTCACCATTCTTAGCGGATATGGCAATGGACTTCGCTTCCATCCTGTCTGCGGAATATGCCGACCAAATGTTGAAAGCGGGAACACCAGAAAAAGTTGACTTAAACCCTATCGGTACAGGTCCTTTTGTTCTGCAACAGTACCAAAAAGACTCGCGTATTCTGTATAAAGCCAATGACCAGTATTGGGGAACTAAGCCAAAACTTGAGCGTTTAGTGTTCTCAATCACACCGGATGCATCTGTACGTTATGCGAAACTGCAAAAAAATGAATGCCAAGTTATGCCGTATCCAAATCCGGCTGACTTAGAGCGCATGAAACAAGATAAAGATATTACCTTGTTAGAGCAGCCTGGTCTGAACGTGGGTTATCTCTCTTATAACGTAGAGAAAAAACCACTGGATAACCAAAAAGTTCGCCAAGCATTGTCAATGGCCGTGAACAAAGATGCAATCATCGAAGCGGTTTACCAAGGCGCTGGCCAAAAAGCGAAAAACCTGATCCCGCCAACCATGTGGGGCTACAACGATGCGGTGAAGGATTACGAATACAATCCTGAAAAAGCCAAAGCATTGTTAGCAGAAGCAGGCTTCCCGAATGGTTTTGAAATTGACCTGTGGGCGATGCCAGTTCAACGTCCGTATAACCCGAATGCACGCCGTATGGCTGAAATGATCCAAGCAGATTGGTCAAAAATTGGCGTGAAATCAAAAGTTGTTAGCTATGAGTGGGGTGAATACCTCAAGCGTGCTAAAGACGGTGAACCGCAAACGGTCATGATGGGTTGGACGGGTGACAATGGGGATCCAGACAACTTCTTTGCTACGTTATTTAGCTGTGCTGCGAAAAAACAAGGTTCAAACTACTCCAAATGGTGTAACGAAAGCTTTGAAAACTTGATCCAGCCTGCTCGTATGACAGCAGATCATAACAAACGTGTTGAACTGTACAAACAAGCACAAGTCGTCATGCATGATCAAGCGCCAGCGCTGATCATTGCTCACTCAACCGTGTTTGAACCAGTGCGTAAAGAAGTGAAAGGCTATGTGGTCGATCCACTAGGTAAACACCACTTCGAAAACGTCGACATCGAGAAGTAATCGTATCTAATCTGCCTATGCCCTTCGTTGCTGGTTTGGAACGAAGGGCGTTTTCTTCTTTAAAAGAAGCAGAGAAGTTCAGTTGTTTGTGAGCACCCGGAAAAGTGATTTTCTGAGTAGCCAAACGGACTAAGAGCCGTCAACGGCATTATTAAAGAGATTCAGGATATGCTGCAATTTATCCTCCGACGATTGGGGCTTGTGATCCCCACGTTTATCGGTATTACATTACTCACATTTGCTTTTGTTCATATGATCCCAGGCGATCCCGTCATGATCATGGCGGGCGAAAGAGGGTTATCCCCTGAGAGGCACGCCTATTTAATGGCTGAATTAGGGCTCGATCAGCCACTTTGGAAACAATATCTGCACTATATCAATGGCATATTCCATGGTGATTTAGGGATTTCCCTGAAAAGCCGTATTGGCGTTTGGGAAGAATTTGTCCCACGCTTTTTAGCGACTGTTGAATTAGCCACCTGTGCCATGATTTTTGCGATTTCTGTCGGGATCCCTGTCGGGGTGTTAGCCGCGGTTAAACGCGGTTCAATTTTCGATCACACCGCGATTGGTCTTTCCTTAACGGGTTACTCAATGCCAATCTTCTGGTGGGGGATCATGCTCATTATGTTAGTGTCGGTACAGCTTGACCTAACGCCTGTTGCAGGGCGGGTGAGTGACACAGTATTCCTTGATGATTCTCAGCCACTCACGGGTTTTATGCTTATTGATACCCTAATTTGGGGTGAGAGCGGCGATTTTATCGATGCGTTAGAACACCTTATCTTGCCATCTATTGTATTGGGGACGATCCCATTAGCCGTTATTGTGAGAATGACGCGCTCATCAATGTTGGAAGTATTAGGTGAAGACTACATTCGTACCGCGAGAGCAAAAGGTTTAGGTCGTGCGCGGGTTATCTTGATTCACGCACTGCGTAACGCCTTGTTGCCGGTCGTCACGGTCATTGGCTTACAGGTTGGGGTTATGTTAGCTGGGGCAATTTTGACCGAAACTATATTCTCATGGCCAGGTCTGGGGCGTTGGTTAATCGAAGGGCTGCAACGCCGTGATTACCCTGTTGTTCAAGGTGGTGTATTGCTTGTCGCCACATTGATTATCTTCGTTAACTTAGTGGTCGACGTGCTGTACGGCATTGTAAACCCAAGAATTCGTCATAAGAAATAAGGAGCGCTAAATGTCTCAATCTACTGAGCCAACCGTTGTCAGCGCCCCGCAGCCGATGACGCCGTTACAAGAATTTTGGCACTATTTTAAACGCAACAAAGGGGCCGTTGCTGGGATGTTTTATATCGTCCTGATGGTGCTAATCGCAATTTTTGCAGGAGTTCTTGCTCCTCATGCCCCAGATGAACAATTCCGCGACTTTTTACTTGCGCCACCAGTTTGGCAAGAGGGAGGAACGTGGCAATTTATTTTAGGCACCGATGACGTTGGGCGTGATTTATTATCCCGCTTAATGTATGGCGCACGTTTATCCCTGTTAGTTGGTTGCCTTGTGGTCGTGCTTTCGCTGATCATGGGGGTAACAATCGGTGTGATTGCGGGTTATTTCGGTGGTGTCGTTGACGCATTGATCATGCGTGTTGTCGATATCATGTTGGCATTGCCAAGCCTGCTATTAGCTTTAGTGCTGGTGGCCATTTTTGGCCCTTCCATTGTGAATGCGTCTATTGCACTGACATTCGTGGCATTGCCTCACTATATCCGTTTGACGCGAGCGGCGGTGTTGGTTGAAGTGAACCGCGATTACGTGACGGCTTCGCGTGTTGCGGGCGCAGGGGCTATTCGCCAGATGTTTGTCAATATTTTACCTAACTGCCTTGCGCCTTTGATTGTTCAGGCATCGTTAGGGTTTTCGAATGCTATTTTAGATATGGCTGCTTTGGGTTTCCTCGGCATGGGGGCTCAGCCTCCAACGCCAGAGTGGGGAACAATGCTGTCTGATGTGTTGCAGTTTGCACAGAGCGCATGGTGGGTTGTGACGTTCCCGGGATTAGCAATTTTATTAACTGTATTAGCGTTTAACCTGATGGGCGATGGTTTACGTGATGCATTTGATCCAAAACTCAAGCAGTGATGAGGTAATCTAATGGCACTGTTAAATGTAGAACAACTTTCGGTTCACTTCGGCGACGAAAAAGCACCGTTTCGCGCGGTTGACCGTATCAGCTATAGCGTTGAAAAAGGCCAGGTCGTCGGTATCGTCGGTGAATCAGGTTCAGGAAAGTCGGTGAGTTCTTTAGCTATTATGGGGTTAATTGACTACCCCGGAAAAGTGATGGCGGACTCATTAAAGTTCGATGGTCGCGATTTATTATCTATCCCTGAAAAAGAGCGTCGGCAAATTGTCGGTGCCGATGTCGCGATGATTTTCCAAGACCCTATGACCAGTTTAAATCCATGTTTTACAGTGGGTTATCAAATCATGGAAGCGCTTAAGGTCCACCAAGGTGGTAATAAAGGCACCCGTAAGCAGCGTGCGATTGACCTACTTGATATGGTGGGCATCCCTGACCCTGAGTCGCGTTTGGATGTATATCCGCATCAGCTATCGGGTGGGATGAGCCAACGAGTGATGATTGCGATGGCGATTGCATGCCGCCCTAAATTGTTGATTGCAGATGAGCCGACAACCGCGCTGGATGTGACTATTCAGGCACAAATTATTGAATTATTGTTGGAATTACAGCAACAAGAAAATATGGCTCTCGTACTTATCACTCATGATCTTGCATTGGTTGCAGAAGCAGCACATCACATTATCGTGATGTATGCGGGGCAGGTTGTTGAATCAGCGAAAGCGAGTGATATTTTTAAGCATCCTCGTCACCCTTATACACAGGCGTTATTACGTGCGCTTCCTGAATTTGCGACGAATAAATCACGTTTAGCTTCACTCCCTGGTGTGGTTCCCGGCAAATATGATAGGCCAACGGGGTGCTTGCTCAATCCTCGTTGCCCGTATGCTACAGAGAAATGCCGCCAAGAAGAGCCAATGTTACAAACCGTTGGTGATCGCCAAGTTAAATGCCATATGCCGCTGGATGATATGGGGAGGCCAACACTATGAGTGACAAACATGCGACACCACTGCTAAAAGCGGTGGACTTGAAAAAGTATTATTCCGTCAAAAAAGGTGTGTTTGGTGCAGAAAAAACGCTAAAAGCACTGGATGGTGTTTCATTTGAACTTGAAAGAGGCAAAACATTAGCCGTTGTGGGCGAGTCTGGTTGTGGTAAATCCACATTAGGCCGTTTGCTGACGATGATTGAGCAACCTTCTGATGGCGAGTTGTATTACCAAGATCAAAACCTGTTAATCAAAGATAAAGCGGCTGAAAAATTACGCCGCCAAAAAATTCAAATTGTTTTCCAAAACCCGTATGGGTCTTTGAATCCACGTAAAAAAGTGGGGCAAATTTTGGAAGAGCCATTAGTGATTAATACATCGCTTTCGAAAGAGGAGCGGAAAGAAAAAGTATTATCGATGATGGCAAAGGTTGGTTTGAAAACAGAGCATTATAGCCGTTATCCGCATATGTTTTCTGGTGGTCAGCGCCAACGTATTGCAATTGCCCGCGGTTTGATGCTTGACCCTGATATTGTGGTGGCTGATGAACCCGTCTCTGCACTGGATGTTTCTGTACGTGCACAAGTATTAAACCTAATGATGGACCTGCAACAAGATTTAGGATTGTCTTATGTGTTTATCTCCCATGACTTATCGGTGGTAGAGCACATTGCGGATGAGGTAATGGTGATGTATTTGGGGCGTTGTGTTGAAAAAGGGACGAAAGAGCAGATTTTTAACAATCCTCTACATCCTTATACACAAGCGTTACTTTCTGCAACCCCAAGGTTAAACCCAGACTCGCGCCGTGAACGCATTAAATTAACGGGAGAATTACCAAGCCCGTTGAACCCGCCACCAGGCTGTGCTTTTGCTGCTCGTTGCCGTCGTGCATTTGGCCAATGTACGCAATTTCAGCCTACACTGAAAGAATATGACCAACAGCTTGTCGCGTGTTTTGCGGTGGATGAAGACGAAAAACAAACGGTTGTTGTAAGTTAACCTTTTGAAGGGCGGAAAGTCTCTCTTTCTGCCCTTTTATTTGTGGAGTTAGTGTTTAATTCTCTTCAGGCTATCGCTTATCCTAAATATCCAATCTTTCTTTTTAAATTGCTCCTTTGCAGATAAAATCAAGTATACTGACGGATGTTTCTCGTTCTTACTTAAAAAGCGGCTTGATTAGGAAGGTTGTGGCCAAATGAACACGCGAGTCCAACGCTCACTAACATTAAAAAGTATGGTTGCATTTTTTGCGATTACATTAATCTCACTTGCGCTTTTTTTAGCTATTCAATTCAGTTACTTACTAGAGCAACGTAAGCAGGATTACTTGGGGCAGCTCAGTAATGCTGTTGTGCAAATTCAAAAACCATTGACAGATTCTCTGCTAAGCTCAGATCTTAACGAAGCTAAAAGGTTGCTTGTGAGCTTAAAAACCTCCGGCATTATGGGAAAAGCGATTGTTACGGTTGATGATGCAACTGTCATGAATTTAAGTTTTGCGACGCCGAAGCCGATACCTGAATGGGCAGAGTATATTGTGGGTATTCCTGTGGAAATGACAGTGCCGTTATATGCCTATGGTAATGTTGTGCTGCAAGCCAAGCCCCAAGGCTATTTAACACTACAGGTCGACTCGAACCGTGTTTATCGGTTTGCATTAAATACCCTTGCTCTGATGACGACCACCTATTTATTGTTAGTGCTCATTATTGCAATTGGGATGACATGGTGCGTCAGCAGGATGATTGTGAGGCCATTGCGTAAAATTGCCATTGAATTGCAGACAAACGAATCTGTTAATCAGGTGGCGGTATCTCGCTATCATCACGATGATGAGCTTGGTTTATTGGCAAAAGGTTATAATCGTCAAAGAAAACAACAAAATTCAGACTAAGCCATGAACATGCTCTCAGCTTTATGGTCTAATATCGTTAGAGTGGTGACAATGACAGATTGGATAAAGCCATACGATATCATTTAACCCAGTAAGTTCGCGTTTTTCGTTAATTTATTTGTCGTAATTTGCGGTTAAATATAAAGATATAAAACACATAGGGGTTTACATGCAGGGCTTGAAAGTTCGGTATATTATCAGTGTTGTATTACTGTCAGTAGCGCAATTTGCGCAGGCTGAGCCATTGCAACCCGATCCAGCATGGCAGCAAGGGAAGCTAGAAAATGGCTTTAGCTGGCAATTATTACAAACACCACAGCGCCCAAATGACCGTATTCAGCTTCGGTTAGCGATTAAAACAGGCTCATTATCCGAAAAAGCGAGCGAAAAAGGCTATAGTTATTTGATCCCGAAAATGGCGCTGTTTCAGCAAACAGAAGCATTCCCAGCTGCCACGTTACAAGAATTTTGGCGTCAAGCAACCGATCCGGATATGCCAATTCCGCCTGCAGTAGTTTCTTATGACTACACGATTTACAGCTTAAGTTTACCGAACAACCGCCCTGATTTGCTCAAACAGGCAATTAGCTGGTTGTCTAATTCTGTGGCGGGTGCGACCTACACAGAGGCGGCTTTACGCAATGGGTTGGAAGCACAAAAAGTCCCTGTTGCCACATTACCTTTAAATGCGAATGACCCAGTTTGGCGTGCGCGTTTGAAAGGATCTGCCATGATGGGGTATGACCCTGGTCAGAAGCCGAATGGAAATGTTGACCTTGCTGGTGTGAATGATTTTTACCAAAAATGGTACACCCCAGATGTTATGACGCTGTATGTGGCAGGGCATGTGGATTCACGGATGCTATCCGATACAATCTCACAAACGTTCTCAGGGCTGCAAGGCAGACGCTCAGAACCTGTTTCTGTTGCGGTATTATCTACTGTGAAACCACAGTCCATTGATATCCTGCAAGATCAACCGGCACAAGATACCCTGTCTTTAATTTGGGATATCGATTGGTTACCAATTAATGATTCAAACGTTTTATTACGTTACTGGGCAAGCGATTTAGCGCGTGAAGCGGTTTATCGTACGTTGCAAAAATCATTTAACCAAAAATTCAATCAAGATGAGGTCGCTCCAGGCTTAGATTGCCGAGTGCAATACCAAAAGGCCACGTGTACGCTAACAGTAACGGCTGCACCGGAAAAAATGGCTGCAGTAGCAGATATTGTGCTAAATGAACTTGTGGCGATTAATCAAAATGGTATCGATCCTGAACTGTTTAATAGCATGCTTAAAGAGAAACAAGTACAGCTATCTCAACTGTTTGCGGCATATGCACGCACCAGCACCGATGTGTTAATTAGCCAGCGTTTAATTTCACAACAAAATGGTGTAGTGGATATTGCGCCTGAACAATATCAACGTTTAAGACAAACGTTTTTAGCTGCGCAAAGCCTTGAACAAGTGAATATGGAAGCCCGTCGTTTGTTGTCTCAAGAGCCTGCATTTGTTTTAGCGCAACCGAAAGATAAACAAACGATGGATGCAGAGCAAATTCGTCAGAAATTCAATAAAACCCTTTGGCCACAAACCCCTGTAACACCAGAGCCAACGGATATTACACCTGCAACGCCAGAGTCAACTGAGGTTGTACCTGCAACGCCAGCGGCTCAATAATCGATAAAAAGATAGCCTGTGTAAATGCATAGGCTATCTTGTTTCCCGCCAATTATTGTTCAGTTAATAATGTTTCAATCACGCTAATCAATGTGGCTCTTGAGTCTTTGTTATCCACAAAGCCTGCGGCGCTGACTTTAGTTGATGGTGAATAGTAGGCGACAGATCCCCAAAAACCTAAATGTGAATAAAGGGTGATACCGTTGACTTCACTCACCATAATACCCAAGCGGTAGCTCTCAGCATCTTCATGGGAGCCTACACTTAGCATGGTTTCTAGCGTCTTAGGTGATGCAAAAATTTGCCCTTCAAATAAGGCCTCTAAAAATTGAGCCATTTGTTTGGAAGACATAATCAACCCGCCACCGCCATAGACATCCATAGAGGCATGAATATGCGTCCCTTCGAATTTACCTAGATATTGTTTTGCCCTTGGCATCGCACTTTTCGGTGGTTGTTCTAAATATTCCCAGTAAGCACTTTCTAGGCCGATTTTATCAAATTTCAGTAACTCCCTGACGGCTTGCCCAAGGGATTGACCCGTTATTCGTTCAATAATATCGCCGAGTAAAATGTACCCAGTATCTGAATAAATAAAGGACTCAGAAGGGGGGATGAAAGGGAATTGTTTGCGCACATACATCTCAACCTGCTCAAGGCGGCTCCATTGGTAATCAGGGCGCTTAATCACCTCTTTGAGGTAATCCGTATCCGCGTGGTCAAGTAACCCACTACTGTGATTGAGCAAATGGCGAACGGTAATTTGCTGGGTATCGTATTGCGTGCTCAGTAATACGTCATATTGTGGGTCAATCAGATTGGAGATTGCATCATCAATATTAACTTTGCCCATTTCAGCTAAACGCAAAATTGCCGCAGCAGTAAAGGTTTTGCTATTACTGGCAATGCGTAATGGCGTATCAACGGTAAGCGGGGCATTATCCAGTGATGCACCTCTGGCGCAAAACGTACCAACACTATTTTTCAGTTGATTATGGTAATAGAGAACCACCCCGCAGGGTAAGCTTTCCAGTTGTTGGGCTACGTTTGTCATCAAAAGTCCTCATCAGACGGTCAATTGGGAATTTCCCATCTTACCCATTATGCAAAGATGTGATGCACGCTTTAAATGCGCTAAATGCGGGGACGTGGTAATTTTCACGATAAATCAAAAGCGTGTCACAGGTTGTGATTGGGATACGGCCTAACTGTAATGATGAAATTGGCATTGATTCGATGAGTTGTTTTGGCAACAGCGCGACACAACTGCCTGCCGTGACACAAGCAATCATGGCATGGTAAGAATTCATCTCTTGAATGTTCCAATCCAAATTGGCGGGGATCTCCAACCATTGCTCAGCAATATTGCGATAGCTGCACCCTTGAGTAAAGGCGGCGAGTGAACGTGTCTTAATGTCGGTATTATTGCTCGCATACTGGTCATGTTCAGGAAGCAGTAATTGCAGTTCTTCCTGCCAAATAACCTCCGTTTTGATACCCATTTGTGAAAACTGGCTAGGCTCATAGAGCGAAGATGGTAGGGCAACAAAAGCGCAATCCAGTTTCCCTGTATGCACTCGGTCAAGGAGTGATAGAGAAGATCCCGTGCGTAATAATAAGCGCGTTGTTGGGTTTTGTTGATGGAATTGCGCTAGTGGTAAAGGCAATCGACAGGCCGCTGTGCTTTCCATACTCCCAATACGCAATTGCCCCCCATCTTGGCGGCCACTGATCACATGGCGAGCCTCTTCTTCTAGAGCCAGCAACCGCTGCGCATAATCGAGAAATTGCCTACCTGCTTCAGAAAGTTCCAAGCGCTTATTTTGACGAATAAAAAGAGACTCACCTAAATCTGCCTCCAATTGTTGGATACGAGTGGTGATATTTGATGGGACGCGCCCTAAGCGAGTTGCCGCTCGTGTAATACTGAGTTCGGCGGCAACAGTGCAAAATATTTTCAGCGATTCAGAGTTCATTTTCTTTTTATGTGAATGTTGTGCTATGTTTATTCTTAAATAAAGAATATTAAGTGTACCCTGACATTGAGACAAAGGAAAGATAATGAATAACTCAAATGTATTTCTACAGCGATTAGGTTTACGCTATCCAATTATTCAAGCACCGATGGCGGTTGTATCAACACCCGCATTGGCTGCAGCGGTTTCAGAAGCAGGCGGCTTAGGTTCATTGGCGCTAGGGGCGAGCTCTGTTGAGCAAGCTCGACAATTGATTGCACAAACCCAAGCGTTAACAGATAAAGCTTTTAATGTGAATGTATTTTGCCATTTAACGCCAAAGCGTAGCCAGAAAAATGAACAAGCTTGGGTGGATTATCTATCGCCACAATTCTCTCAATTCAATACTCAACCACCTGAACAATTGGGGGAAATCTACCTCTCTTTCCTTGATAACCCCGAGATGTTGGCGCTATTCCTTGAGATGAAACCCCCTGTAGTCAGTTTTCATTTCAATGTGCCATCGGTTGAGGTAATTAATCAGCTAAAAGCGCAGGGGATTTACACCATGGCGGCGGCAACCAATCTGCAAGAAGCTCAGGCGATTGAAAAGTCAGGGATTGATGCGATAGTTGCACAGGGGATTGAAGCGGGCGGGCACCGTGGGATGTTTGATGTACAAGCAGCTGATGATGAACTGACGACGCAAGAGTTAGTGAAATTATTGGCACAGCACACCCACCTGCCTATTATTGCCACGGGTGGTATTATGAATGGTCAATATATCAAAGTTGCATTAGACAATGGCGCGGCAGCCGCACAGCTTGGCACCGCATTTTTGTTATGCCCTGAATCTGCAACCAATGCGGGGTATCGTGCCAATTTAAAACAGCAAACCGCAGATAACACGACATTGACGTCGGCAATTTCAGGGCGTCCAGCTCGGGGGATTGTTAACTCGTTTATTGAAACAGGGGCACAGTATGATCTGAGCAAATTGCCAGATTACCCAATCGCCTATGATGTGGGTAAGCAGCTTAATGCCGCCGCGACAAAATCAGGGAGTGATGAATATGCGGCTCATTGGGCTGGGCAAAACGTGGCGAAGGTACGTGAAATGCCAGCCGCTGAACTTGTCAAGACACTGGTTAAAGAGCTACAAGCATAGTTTGGTGCAGGGAAATCAGGGGGATAAATCCCCCTAAACAAATGACTAGAGTGTGGCTTCTTGCTGTGAGCCTTTAGGTTCGTCCGTCGCAATCCACGCTGCGCAAAATAAGGTTAAGCGAGCAAAGAAGTAGAAGAACGCCATCAGACCCAGTACAGAACCAAATGCGGCACCTGAAGGTGATGACGCTAAATTTGGTAAAATCCACGTCATTACCGATTTAATAATTTCAAAGCCAATCGCAGCTAATAATGTGCCTTTGAACAAGGAGCGGCGGCGATGTTGCATGCGCGGTAGGATCCAAAATATCCATAAAAACAACAGGAAGTTCGCGGTGATGGATATCCCTAAACCAATTAGCGTCCACGCCGGCTTTAGCCACTCAATGCCATCTAAACCCAGCGTGCTGACGATGGTGGCTTGGGCTGAACCCGCCACTGATGTCAGCGTAATGGTGACAATCAACGCAATTAATAGGCCAATTAAAGCAAAAAAGTCGCGAATATAGCGGAAAATGATATTTTCTTGCTCGTCTTGATTTCGTTCCCAAACAGGTCTTGATTGCGCCAAAATCGCTAACCGTAAGTTATTTACCCAGTTAACCCCTGAATATACGGCTAATGCTAAACCCGTTAAACCGACAGTTGTCCGCTGGCGAATTGCGGTATCAATGGTTCTTTCCAACGTATTGGCGAGGGTAGGGTCAGTAATATTGGCAGAGATACCTCGCACGAGCTTCTCAAGTAGCTCAGGGTTACTGGCTAACACAAAACCCGCGGCAGCAAAGGAAAACATCAATACTGGGATTAACGAGAGAAAAGAGAAATAAGTAATAGCAGCACCAAACTGGTTGCCCATGCGGTCAGTAAAGCGCTGCGCGGTACGAATTAAGTGTGCAATAAAAGGGATAGCGGTAATAAAATTCACCACACGCATTGAAACAGTGAGGGCTTTTTTACTGCCATCGAGGCTTTTTGTCAGTGTCGCTTTCAGTTTGTTGGTTTCTTTTTGTTCGTCTTCCTGCATATCTGACATTGATGTCCCTCTTATTTTTACTGCTAAATAGATGCAGTATTTCGAGCAATTTGCTGTTTATTAACGATAACCTGCCATTACTATAGCGTAAATTTGGGGATAACTTTACTCCAACGCCTATTTTTCAATGAAAACAGGCATTGAAGCGCGGTTAATAATGAAATGAGAAAGACTAAAGTGCGTCTTTGTAGGTTTGTAATTCTGCTTGTGCTTGTTTCAGTTCTTCTTGCGCTTCGGCTAATTTACGCTCACGTTTTTCTATTTTACTGCGGTCATTGCCTTTGATTTTTTCTTCTTGTAATTCTGCTTCACGTTCTTGGACTTTTTCGGTTTTCTCAGCAACATCTTTTTGGCTATCACGATATAAAGACTCAGGAGTGCAATAACGATTTACATTATTTAACGCCTGCTCTAAACCATTAACGCGGTACTGGTTGCCATGCTGTTTGGCGTATTTAATTTGTTCTTCAATATTTTGTTTTTTTATTTCGCAGCCATTTTGGCCTTTAGCGGCCATTGCTGATGTGCTAGTAAAAAAAACAGCAGAAATTGCGGTGACGATGAGTAACTTTTTCATTTTTTTTCCCTTAAATGTGTCAAAATTTGTGTTTAGGATAGCGTTTTATCGCATTTAGGTCATGCGGATTTTACTGATTTTATGACTGTGACAATTATGAGCAAATTTCGCTATAATGGCGCACAAGAATCAATACGGCCTATTTTTTATTCAAAAAGGCGCTCTTTTACGCATTTATTTAATAGTAACCACAATGGTGGTTAGTGTTGAATTTCCTCAGGAAATAAACGTTACATGTTAAGTTATCGTCATAGCTTTCACGCAGGCAACCATGCTGATGTGTTAAAACACACAGTACAGAGCTTGATCATCGAATCTCTTAAAGAGAAAGAAAAACCGTTTTTGTATTTAGATACGCACTCAGGAGCGGGTCGTTACCAATTAACGGGTGAACATGCAGAAAAAACCGGTGAATACCTCGACGGAATTGCACGTATTTGGGAGCAGCCGGATTTACCTGAAGAATTATTGCCGTATATGAATATCGTGCGTCGCCTTAATGATGGTGGACGTTTACGTTATTACCCAGGTTCGCCGTTATTAGCCAAATTTTTATTACGTGAACACGATAAACTGGTATTAACCGAATTACATACCAGCGACTATCCTTTATTACGTGGTGAGTTCTTGAAAGATAGCCGTGCGCAAGTTTCTCGCGAAGATGGTTATCAACAATTGAAATCAAAATTACCACCGCACAGCCGCCGTGGTTTCGCCTTGATGGACCCACCCTATGAGATGAAATCAGATTATGAAGCGGTAGTGAAAGCAGTTACTGAAGGGTATAAACGCTTTGCAACAGGAACTTATGCGATTTGGTACCCAGTGGTATTGCGCCAGCAAATTAAGCGCATGGTCAACCAATTGCAAGCAACAGGCATTCGTAAGATTCTACAAATTGAGTTAGCAGTGCGTCCTGACAGCGACCAGCGTGGTATGACGGCATCAGGGATGATTGTGATCAATCCGCCTTGGAAACTCGAGCAGCAAATGAAAAATGTGCTGCCATGGTTGCACAAAACATTGGTTCCAGAAGGAACAGGGCATACCTTAGTCGAGTGGATCGTGCCTGAGTAATTCACCTAATTAATAGGCCATGCCAATTGAAATAACAGGTGTGGTCTATCGCAAATCGCCATTTATCTCATGACAATAGATAGCGACCTGCGAGAAAATGAAAAAATAAGTCATTCAATAAATGGGAATAACCAAATTATGAGCAAACATTACGACTATATTGCAATTGGTGGCGGAAGCGGTGGTATTGCATCGATGAACCGTGCGGCGATGTATGGACAAAAATGTGCCTTAATTGAGGCGAAAGCATTAGGCGGAACATGCGTTAACGTCGGCTGTGTACCGAAAAAAGTGATGTGGCATGCTGCGCAGATTTCAGAAGCCATTCGCAACTATGGCCCTGATTATGGTTTCGACACAACCATCAATCGTTTTGATTGGAAAACCTTAATTGAGAGTCGTACTGCTTATATTGATCGTATTCACCAATCTTATGACCGTGTATTAGGAAATAATAAAGTGGATGTGATCAGCGGTTTTGCTCGTTTTGTCGATGCGCATACTGTTGAAGTGAATGGAGAAACTTATACAGCTGATCATATTTTGATTGCAACAGGTGGCCGTCCTGTGATCCCAGCGATCCCAGGGGCAGAGCATGGCATGACATCTGACGGCTTCTTCGAACTGGCGGATTTACCAAAACGTGTGGCAGTTGTTGGCGCGGGTTATATCGCGGTTGAATTGGCGGGTGTGTTAAACGGTTTAGGAGCGGAGGCGCATTTGTTTGTTCGTAAACATGCGCCACTGCGTTCATTCGACCCACTGATTGTCGAAACGCTGGTGGAAGTGATGAACACCGAAGGGCCAAAACTGCACACCGAGTCAGTTCCAAAAGAAGTGGTGAAAAATGCGGATGGTTCATTGACGTTGAAATTAGAAAACGGCCATGAACAAACTGTTGATGCATTAATTTGGGCTATTGGTCGTGAGCCAATGACAGATAACCTGAATCTTGAAGCAACGGGTGTTGCACTAAACGATAAAGGCTACATCAAAGTCGATAAATACCAAAACACCAACGTTGCAGGTGTTTACGCTGTTGGTGATAACACAGGTGCAGTTGAGTTAACGCCAGTTGCGGTAGCCGCTGGTCGTCGTTTATCTGAGCGTTTATTTAACAATAAACCAGATGAGCATTTAGATTACAGCAACATCCCAACCGTTGTATTCTCTCATCCACCAATTGGCACTGTCGGTTTAACCGAGCCAGAAGCGGTTGAAAAATACGGCGCGGATAACGTGAAAAGTTATAAATCATCGTTTACAGCGATGTATACCGCGGTCACTTCTCATCGCCAGCCTTGCCGCATGAAGCTTGTTTGTGTCGGTGAAGATGAAAAAATTGTCGGAATTCATGGTATTGGTTTTGGTATGGATGAAATTCTTCAAGGTTTCGCAGTTGCATTAAAAATGGGCGCAACCAAGAAAGATTTCGATAATACTGTGGCAATCCACCCAACCGCTGCGGAAGAGTTTGTAACGATGCGTTAAGTTTGGGTATCGAGAATTGAAAGCTAAGCTCTGATGAGCTTAGCTTGAGGTTGTTGACAAAGCAGGATAAAAACGTGGTTTTTCCTGCTTTGTGTTATCAGCCGAAAATCAATAAATTGATTTTCCTAGTTTATTTTCAAAATCAATCTAACCTGCCGCCAAACCTAATCGGTTTGTTAGCAGTCTGAAACTAAGCTCTGATGAGCTTAGCTTTTTTTTGAGATTATTTTTCCAGCAGCTCTGCAATTGCAGGAATAGTTGACAAACTTTTCATGTAAGTTTTCATTGCAGGAGTGGCTTCCATAATTTGGTATTTGATTAAAAACATCACAAATGCACCGACATACACATCCACTGCAGTAAATTGTTTGCCACAAATAAACGGTTTAGCGCTGTTTAAACCGACTTCTAAGCAAGCCATTGTGCGTTCTACAGAACCAAAGCCAGACGATTTTTGTTGTTCTTCGTTTAATTGAATACCTAAATTACTGATAGTAAAGGCGGATTCAATTGGGCCAGCGGTAAAGAAAAACCAACGGTAATAATCAGCTCGTCTTGGGTCATTCAATGCAGGTGCTAAGCCTTTTTCAATGAACTTGTCTGCTAAATAAGTACAAATCGCTGCAGTTTCTGTCACAACGGTATCACCATCAACTAGCGCAGGTACTTTTGCCATTGGGTTAATCGCGAGGTATTCAGCAGTATGCATGTCTGCACCATAACCTAACTCAATGCGTTTGTAAGGCACATCTAAGATTTTTAATAATAAATCGACAGTATTGCCGCGTGACATTGAATTAGTAAAAAGGACGAGTTCGCTCATGGTTATTCCCTTATATGGAGTTGAGTGCTTACTATAAGGGAGAGCAGTGTCAGAAATTGTCAGGAGACACGCACAATACTTCTTTTTGCCACCGCGCTAATAAATATTCCTTTGGATACGGTAGCTTATCGGAAAGTGCAAGATAGGACTGAATACGATCCAAGCGAAAATGACGGTAGCTTTCGCGTAATTCACACCACGCGGCTAAGACTTGGGAGTCCTTCATATAACCAATCGCAATTGGCCAAATAATTCGTTCGGTTGATTGGTTTTGGCCATCAAGATAAGTCATTTTGGCTTTACATTCTTTTCGCAAACTTGAGCGTAAATCCTTAGCAACCTTATCATTGATATCATAATAATGGGTTGTAGGAGCAAATAAGGTATTTTGATTGAGGATTTTCTGGGCATTCCCGGCTACTACAGCATTGATTTTGCTGATCGCCCGCATGGCGGAGTTTTTCAACTCACTATCCGCATTACTTTTTACCCAACGTAAACCTAAAACCAATGCTTCCAATTCATTTTCGTCAAAGGCTAGCGGCGGTAATAACAACCCTGTTTTTAATTGGTAACCGATGCCCGCTTCCCCAACAATTTCAGCCCCTTGGTCGCGCAAAGACTCAATATCACGGTAGATGGAACGAACACTGACTTGCAATTGTAAAGCAAGGGTATCGGCGGTAATGGGATAGCGATTTTCTTTTAGGATCTGCAATAAAGTGAGTAGGCGCTGTGTGCGAGTCATTGTGTCATCTACTTAAATGAATAATTCATAGCTTATTGGATCATAATAAAAAACAATGTCGTGCATGCCAATAAGAATCGACGTGCTTAATCTCACTTTTTTGCTCTCCATGAAACGTTCATTTTTCTTTCATTATTTTGTCATATTCAAGACGTAGCCTGCGCCTAATGAATTGCACGCGTGTGCAAAAAACAGCAAGAACAAGTGAGGCGAGGAAAAATAAATGGTTAAACAGACATTATTAGCATCAACCCTACTAGCCATAACGTTTGGTGCTAATGCAACAGAGTTAGTGATTGCAGGACGTGATAGCAGCTATGGGGATGCGATGCAGTTTGTTGTTGATGAGTATAAAAAAGCCGATCCGCAAGCAAACATCACGTTAGTGAAGCGCCCAAGTAAAGGGTTATATGAAAGTGTTGTGTTATCCATGCGTGAGAAAACAGGTAATTATGATGTGATTTTAATGGATGACACGTGGGCTCCTGAATTTCTTGCTAATCAATGGTTAACGCCACTGAATCAAGAAATCGTCAGCAATGACTTTATTCCGTCGACGGTGAATCTTGGGCGTTACCCCGATGTAAAGGGTGCGGCTTATGCTGTTCCGATGGTGGGAAATGTGGCGATGTTTGCATGGAATAAGGATCTCTTTGAGCAGTACCAATTGAAGCAGCCGCAAAATTGGACGGATGTTATAAATGCGGCAAAAACGATCAATCAAGGCGGAAAAGCAAGCGGTGTAGTTTACCGTGGGGTTAAAGGTAACCCGATTGTGACAGGTTTTCTACCAATCTTATGGGGATATGGTGGGGATGTCGTAGATCAGCAGGGAAAACCAACATTAAATACACCGGAAGCAAAACGCGCGTTGGAGACCTTTCTCGCCATGAAACAATATGCGCCAAAAGGGGTCGATGTGTATAACGCAGACGAAGTCCGAGATGCGCTCCAAAAAGGAACGGCGGCAATGGCAATCGAGGTTTGGCCTGCTTGGGTGCCTGATTTAGATAATCCACAGTTATCAAAAGTTGTTGGCAAAATGGAAATGATGTCACCACCTGCAGAAACAGGAAAACCTTCGCCAATGCTAGGGATCTGGCAACTTGCTATTCCTAGTGATGCTAAAAATAAGGCTGATGCAGAACAATTTATTGCGTTTGCAAGTAGCCCTCAAATGCAAAAAGCATTATCCCTGAATTTTGGGATCCCACCAACGCGCAGCAGTGTGTATGAAGACCCAGAGCTGACAGCAAAATATCGTTGGTATCCACAGCAAGCCGCGGCCCTTAGTGCTGGAAAAGCACGCCCTCGCATCCAAAATTGGGCAGAGGTGGAGAGCACGCTTGGTGATTTTCTACAAATGGCAATGATGGGGCAGATGAGCGCTGATCAGGCATTGCAGCAAGCACAAAAGCGTATTGAACGCACAATGAAGAAATAGTGAATTTTATAAGGTGGTGCTAAGCGGTGACGCTAGCACCATAATGGATGCTCAATATGTTATTTGAAAACCGTAAACAGCTATTCTTATTGCTCCTTCCTGCGCTCATTATCTTAATGCTATTGACACTATATCCAATAATTTCAGTTGGTTATAATGCATTTGGGCAGGTTGACTACATTGATGATACTTATCATTTTATAGGGTTGAATAATTTTTCTGAATTATTTGATGATTTCTTTTTTCTCGCCGCAATAAAAAATACCTTTGTATTTACTGTTGTTGCATCGATTGCGCAAGTGTTGCTTGGGCTCGTATTAGCCCTTTTATTTCATCGTCAGTTTCCTGGTCGTCGGTTTGCATTACCTATCATTATCTATCCAATGATGCTCTCAACATTGGTTTGTGCTTCGATTTGGCGTTCTTGGTATAACTATGATTTTGGTTTCCTCAACAGTGTGTTGGTTTCCATTGGGCTGCCGGCTCAAGAATGGCTTTTTAACCCTGATTTTGCGTTGTATGCAATCGCGGTAGTGGACACATGGCAGTGGGCACCAATGGCATTTTTGATTATTTTGGCTGGTTTACAGTCGATCCCTAAAGATATCGGTGAAGCGGCAATGGTTGATGGCGCTAAAGGGGTAAATGCTTTTTTTTATATCACATTACCATTGATTAAAAAGCAACTTATGTTGGCGTTCCTGCTTCGTTCAATCGATACCTTTAAGCTCTTTGATAAAGTGTATGTGATGACGGGCGGTGGACCAGGCAATGCGACGGAAACCCTTTCAATGTTTGTGTATAAGTACGGTTTTCGCTTTTTTGATTTGGGTATGGCCAGTGCGGCGGCATTGGTCATGCTTGCTATATCACTTCTGATGACATTGATTTACGCCAGAAATGTGATGAGAGGGAAATAATCATGAGAGCAAAGTTTCATACATTGCTTGTTTGGTTTGCCGTACTGTTATTGACACTCCCAATCATTTGGATGTTCGGCACCGCTTTTAAATCCCCAGCTGATATTTTAGCGTCCGGTGCCAATATTTTACCTCATCAACTGAGCTTAGCGTCATTTGAAAAACTACTTGAAGGGAATGTGCCTTTGATGGTGTGGAATACCGTATTAATTTCCGTGGGTGCGACTGCGGTCTCCGTCATTTTTGCTTTCTTTGCGGCCTATGCGTTGGTACGTTACCGTTTTCCTGCAAAGCTCGATAACGTGTTTTTATTGTCAGTTCTAATTATCAAAATGATGCCACCCATTGTAATTGCCATTCCATTATATTCATTGATGAACTCTGTGGGATTACTGAATACAAGAATAGGTTTAATACTTTCTTATCAAGTGTATACATTACCATTTTGTATTTGGATGCTACTGGGTTTTATTCGTGATATTCCATTGGAAATTGAAGAGGCGGGCGCAATGGATGGCGCACACTTGCTACGACGATTAGCCTATATTGTTTTTCCTCTTTGTGCGCCAGGCCTTGTGGCAACCGCGATTTTTTCGATGATTTTAGGATGGAATGAGTTTCTGTTTTCGCTGCTGTTTATCCACACTCCCGATAAATTCACCCTTCCTTTGTTTATTTCCAATTTTATGACAGAGGATGGCACTGCATGGGGAGAAATGATGGCGATTGGTATTATTTCCTCGTTACCGATGTTGGTATTGGCGAGCTATATGCAGCGCTATTTACTCCGTGGTTTTTCAATGGGATTGAAGTAGGTATTTATAATGAAAACGACAATAAAAAAACTGGAATTGCGTGATGTTGGTAAATCTTATGGGCAGCATACTGTTATCCCAAAGGTTAATCTTATCGTTAATGAAGGGGAGTTTGTGGTATTCGTTGGGCCATCGGGGTGTGGTAAATCAACATTACTGAGAATGATTGCGGGGCTAGAATCTATCTCTGAGGGTGAAATTCACCTTGATAATCGCTGCTTAAATAATGTGCATCCCTCATTGAGGCAAGTTGCCATGGTGTTTCAATCTTATGCGTTATATCCCCATTTAAGTGTGGAAAAGAACATGGCTTTCCCTCTGAAAATGGCGGGAGAAAGTAGGGCTTTGGTGAATAAGAAGGTACGAGAAACTGCAGAGAATTTACAACTCACACATTTATTGAGCCGTTTACCTTCCGAATTATCAGGTGGCCAGCGTCAGCGGGTCGCCATTGGCCGTGCAATAGTACGTGATCCCGCCCTTTTTTTGTTTGATGAACCGTTATCTAACCTTGATGCAAAGCTACGTGGTGAAATGCGTGTATATCTCAAACAGCTCCACCAAAAATTAAAAGCGACGATAATTTATGTGACGCATGACCAAGTGGAAGCGATGACGTTAGCGGATCGAATTGTGGTGCTAAACCAAGGTCGCATTGAACAAGTTGGTTCACCAGAAACGTTATATCAACAACCTGCGAATAAATTTGTGGCTTCATTTATTGGTTCACCAGTCATGAATTTTTTAAATAAACAAACGGCAGAGCAGATTAAGTTTCCGCTTTTGTTATCAAATAATGTGGCATTTTTAGGGATAAGACCGAATCAGGTCATCGTAGACCCGCTCTCTCCGGATGTGTTAATGCCGATTTCTGTCGTTGAGCCATTAGGTCATGCCCGTTTGTATTATGGCCAGCTTCACGGTGTTCCCTTTTTGGTCGAGAGCAAGGAACTTTACTCGGTGGGTGGATCACTACCACTTAATTTGGGCCGCTCAGTGATCCATTATTTTGATGAAAATGAGGTGAGAATAGATAACGCTGTATTAGGCGGTGTGGATGCTGCCTAGTACGCAATTGAGCCTTGTATTGCAGACGCGAGAGCAAGGTTTCAGTTTATAGCTTGATGGGGATGTAACCGTATCAAGTCAACTTTTGAATAGCGCAAAGGGATCGGAGTGACTAAGGTTTTTTATTTATGATGCAGAACAAAAAAATTACCGCATCCGATGTTGCTCTGTATGCGGGAGTATCGCGTTCAGCCGTTTCTCGTGCTTTTACTGAAGGTGCAAGTATTGATCCGATTAAACAGGAAAAGATTTTAGCAGCAGCTAAAGTATTAGGTTATCAACCTAATTTTTTTGCGAGAAACCTCAGTACGCCAACGGCACGGAAACGCTCCCATCTTGTTGCCATTTTAGTGAGTGGTTTATCAAATCCGTATGAATCTTACTTGTTTGAGGCACTCACAACGGCTTTACAAGCCCATGGTAAACAACCCATTTTACTTAATGTGAAGCAAGCTCATGATCTAGAAAATGCAATTATGCAACTCTCAGGCTATCAAGTTGACGGGGTGATCGCGATAGTGGGATCACTACCAGTTGAATATTTCAGTCAGTGCCTTAAGTTATCGCTGCCTCTTGTTACGTTAGGTCGAACTGATGAACGTGGGATCATTCCTTCTATTCAAACCGATAATATCAAAGCGGGTGAGATAGCCGCAGATTATTTACTCAAACAGGGATCTACAAAGCTCGGTTTTGTTGCTGGGCGAGTTGATGGTCAAGCATCGGTTGAACGCTTAATGGGATTTCAAAATCGGCTACTAAACAAAGGTGGGATCATCCCTATTTGTTTAGATGCCGGAAGTTATGATTACCAAGCGGGTTTTGCGATGGCAGTTCAAAAAAGTGATGATTTGCATCGCTTAGACGGTGTTTTTTGTGCGTCAGATGCGCTGGCGATGGGGGTGATTGATTGCTGTCGGCAAATTTTAGACATACCAATACCTCGGCGTTTAAGTGTTGTCGGGTGTGATGATGTGCCAATGGCGGCCTGGCAAGGTTACCAACTTACAACCGTTGCCCAGCCGGTGGTGGAAATAGCGAGTAATGTCATCGTACTGTTAGAGAAAATTTGGGCTAAGTCCGAGAATATACATACCCATATCCGGTTAGAACCTTACTTGCAACGTCGTAATACTTAGTGCGTACTCAAGTGGTGTTTACACGGGAATGCGTTTATCCCGTGTAATTCATCGATGCGTTATTTTTGACTTTTTTGCCACCAAGACACAATGTAATCTGCGATTTGCTCGGGATTATTGATGTCTAATTGGGGAACTTGCGTATCAATAATTTCATTGCTGGCAACAGCGACCACATAGTTATCGATCAGGCCATTCAGTGGCTTTCCAACCTCTGATCGAAACAAGGCGATTTTATCGATCGTTTCATGTTTAAACCCTTCAACGAGAATCAGATCTAAAGACGCGGGATCAAAACGGCTCGCTAAATAATACAAGTCCATCTCTTTGGCTTCGGGTGTTTCTGTCATTAGTGCCCAGCGTTTTTCACTGGCGACAAGGGTTTGATCAGCGCCTGCTTTGCGTAATTCAAAGCTGTCCTTGCCTGGTTTATCCACTTCCATATCATGGTGAGTATGTTTAATTAAACCGACACGTACGTTACGTTGCCTAAGCAACGGTATGACTTTTTTTAATAAGGTGGTTTTACCGGTGCCGCTGTAAGCGGTAATTCCGAGTAGAGGTAGAGTATTTTGCTTCATGGCTATTTTTGTTGTAACTCCCAGTTACGGCTATCTTCCGGTGTATTCAAATTAGCGAATGATCCGGTTTCTGACGAGAACGTGATGCCTTTTGCATTGATTTCCTGCATAAAGAGCATCAGTTTGCGATCACCTCTGGCGAGATAATCATCAAGTTGTGACCGAAGGCTACGGTGTAATAGGGCGAAGGTTGGGTGCTCGCGTTCTGCATCTTGCGCATAACAGGCTATATGCTGCTCTTTTTCCATGAACATTTTTTCCGCTAAATTCAAGGGGAACGAAGGCACATCACAAGGCACGAATAACAGCCAATCGGTTTTTGCATGGTGAAGCGCGGCCTGCATCCCCGCTAAAGGGCCTGAAAAATCCGTATTTAAATCCGTAATAACCGTCAATTGGCTTTGACGATATTCATCTTGATTGCGATTGGCATTAATCATCACTTGGTTAACTTGGGGGGCTAGGCGTGCGAGGATATATTGGTATAAAGGCTTGCCTAACAAAGGGACTAAACCTTTATCTTGCCCGCCCATACGTGTTCCGCGGCCACCTGCCAGTATGACCCCTGTAATTGACTGTCGAAATGACATATTCAATATCCTTGAATATCTTCAAGAAAATGTTTCAACTTACCTGTAAACACTTTCGCGTATAGTAATTGCTAAAATTTATTCTATTTTGCTATAAAATCAATGAATATTCGTACGTATTGGCGCTAAACTTTACGTAGATTGACAACAGTTCGCTTTTTCTCTTGTATGATTATTGATAACTTGTATCGAATATTCGTGATAAAGGAATAAACATGAAATGCCATCGCTTAAATGAAGTCATTGAGCTTCTGCACCCTGTTTGGAAAGATAACTCAGATTTAAACCTTGTTGAATTATTGCAGAAACTTGCTGATGAAGCGGGCTTTAAAGGCAGCTTATCTGAATTAACGGATGATGTATTGATTTATCATCTGAAAATGCGTGGCACAGACAGTAACGATGTAATCCCTGGTCTGAAAAAAGATTATGAAGATGATTTTAAAACGGCGATTTTGCGTGCTCGTGGGATCATAAAAGACTAAATCATGGATGAAATAGAACATTCGAATTTCCATTTTAGTGGAATTTCACCGGATTTGATTTTAGACGCGCTTATGGAAGCGGGGATTTACCTAGAATCAGGGCTGACAGAACTCAATAGTTACGAAAACCGTGTTTTCCAGTTTCAAGACGAAAATCGCCAACGCTATGTGGTGAAGTTTTATCGGCCTGAGCGTTGGAATCGATCACAAATTCAAGAAGAACATGACTTTACGTTAGAGTTACATGATGAAGGCCTGCCTGTTGCTGCTCCTCTTGAGTTTGCTGGGCAAACAGTATTGGAGTTTGGCGGCTTTATGTTTGCTGTTTTTCCGAGTATTGGTGGGCGGCAATATGAAACAGATAACTTATTTCAGCTTGAAAGTGTTGGGCATTTATTAGGGCGCATTCACCAAATTGGGCAACGCAAAAACTTTGCATTTCGTCCGACAATGGGGATGGATGAATACCTTGATAAGCCGCGCGATATTATTGTATCAAGCTCGTTGTTGAAAGAACGCGATAAAGAGCCATTTATTGAATCGTTAGATAAACTGATTGCGCAGGTCAAACTGCAATGGCCAACAACTTTATCCACCTTGCGACTGCAGGGGGATTGTCATCCGGGCAATATTTTGTGGCGTGATGAGGCGTGGATGGTGGATTTCGACGATGCGCGAAATGGTCCAGCGATTCAGGATTTATGGATGTTGCTTAATGGTTCACGCCAAGAGCAAGTCATTCAATTAGATACATTGTTAGAAAGTTATAATGAGTTTTGTGATTTTGATGTAAAACAGCTAAAGCTCATTGAGCCGCTTAGGGCAATGCGTATGGTGCATTATCTCGGATGGATTATTCGCCGTTGGCAAGACCCTGCATTTCCTCGGGCATTTTCGTGGCTACAAGCTGATGATTTTTGGCAAAAGCAATCCATTGAGTTTGCGCAGCAAATTGAACGGTTGCAGGATGCTCCTTTGCAATTAACCCCGCAGTTTTAACATTTAAGTCTTTGTTTTTGGAGAATGTAGTCTATGAAAAAAATTATGTTGGCTTTGCTTGGTATTGCCATGTCTTTTGGTGCTGCAGCGGCAAATTACACGGAAGGTAAAGAGTATACCGATGTTAAACCTGTGCAAAACCTGCCACAAGTTTTAGAGTTTTTCTCTTTTTACTGCCCGCACTGTTACCAGTTTGAAAGCGTGTATAAAGTGCCACAAACGGTAGAAGCAAACTTACCGGAAGGCGTGAAAATGGAACGTTATCACGTTGATTTCTTAGGGCCTTTAGGTGCAGATTTAACTCAGGCGTGGGCGGTTGCTATCGTACTGAAAGCGGAAGATAAAGTGACACCAATTCTGTTTGAAGGTATCCAAAAAACACAAACTATCAATAGTAAAGCCGATATCCGTAATGCTTTCATCAAAGCGGGTATCTCTGGTGACGAATATGATGCAGCGCTGAATAGCTTCGTGGTCAAATCTGTCGTGGCAAAACAGCAAAATGCTGCCCAAGATTTAAAACTGCGTGGTGTGCCAGCATTATTTGTTGACGGTAAATATCAAGTCCGTAACAACGGTATTTCTGCAGATAAAGCTGAAGATTATGGCAAAGAGTTCTCCAATGTGGTGAATTTCTTAGTGAATAAAAAGTAAGCCTTATTGATGGTGGCAAATTCTGCCACCATCAAGCTATTTTTCTTCGTGACTGAATCAATATCCACAATTCGACTACTCCCTTCATCCTGTGTTAGATCAAAATATTTCTTAGCTAACCTATTGATTTTTATTTCTTGTTTTTATATACAAACGCCGCCTTTGTCGTTGAATTCAATCAACAACGTAAATATATACACATGGTTATCCACAGGATATTCCCTTACGTAACGTGATTAATCATAGAGTGAATAATCACTTTACTGGTTTGTATTAGTGATCATTTGTTTGAAATTGGTCGCGATTTAAACAGAATTTCGGCAGTGGGTTGGCGTAATGTAAAACTTGGGATGTATCCGAAGCCACATTATGGCATCCTATTACTCTTCATTCCCGATTAACAAGATGATGACAGACTATGGCTCAGATTGCAGAAAATCCCCTTATTTTGGTTGATGGTTCTTCCTACCTATACCGTGCTTATCATGCATTCCCTCCGCTCACAAACAGCGCAGGTGAGCCTACAGGTGCCATGTATGGTGTGCTCAACATGTTGCGCAGCTTAGTGTTGCAATATAAGCCCAGCCATGTCGCGGTTGTCTTCGATGCGAAGGGAAAAACGTTTCGTGATGAATTATTCGAAAGTTATAAATCACACCGCCCACCGATGCCAGATGATTTACGAGCACAAATAGCTCCATTACATGAAATGGTTGAGGCTATGGGGTTACCATTGCTAGTCGTTTCAGGGGTAGAGGCTGATGATGTTATCGGGACTTTAGCGCGTGAGGCTAGCCGTAAAGGTATGCCTGTTTTGATTAGTACGGGTGATAAAGATATGGCGCAATTGGTTGAGCCAAATATCACACTGATCAATACCATGAACAACACCATCTTAGGCCCTGATGAAGTCAAAGATAAGTATGGTGTTCCTCCTGAGCTTATTATTGATTTCCTCGCATTGATGGGTGACTCGTCAGATAACATTCCGGGTGTACCGGGTGTTGGCGAAAAAACGGCATTAGCACTGTTACAAGGTATTGGTAGCTTAGAAGCCATTTACAACGACCTTGATGCTATCGCGCCATTAGGTTTTAGAGGCTCAAAAACGTTAGCCCCTAAAATGGCGGAGAACCGTGAACTTGCGTTTTTATCTTACCAACTCGCGACAATTAAGACCGATGTTGAGTTAGATAAAAAATGTGAGGAATTACAAGTTACTGAAATTGATGCAGATAAACTTCATCAGTTATTTAGCCGCTATGAATTTAAACGTTGGTTAGCGGATGTTGAAAATGGCTCTTGGATGGATGGCAAAGGTGCCAGTACTAAAGCTGCTCCAACGCCAGCAACGGCAACGGTGAAAGCCGCGGCGCCTGCGACACCAACTCTCAGCGCTGAAAACTACCAAACTATTTTAGAAAAAGCTGATTTAGACCGCTGGGTTGAAAAACTGAGCGCCGCCTCTTTATTTGCTTTCGATACCGAAACGGACAGTTTAGACACGCAAGAAGCGCGTTTGGTCGGTATGTCATTTGCCATTGATGCGGGTCATGCCGCCTATTTACCATTAGGCCACGACTACCTTGATGCACCTGTCCAGCTGCCTTTGGATGAAGTTCTTCAGGTAATGAAACCGATCCTTGAGAGTGAAAAAATCCTCAAAATTGGTCAAAATTTAAAATATGACGCAGAAGTTTTAGAAAACTATGGCATTGAACTCAAAGGCATTGGTTATGACACTATGCTGGAGTCCTATGTGTTAAATAGTGTGGCTGGTATGGGGCGCCATGATATGGATAGCCTTGCAGATCGCCACCTTAACCATAAAACGGTGAGTTTCGAAGAGATTGCTGGTAAAGGTAAAAAACAGCTGACATTTAACCAAATTGCGTTAGAAGAAGCGGCAAATTATGCAGCGGAAGACGCAGATGTTACCTTGCTGTTACACCAAGCGCTTTATCCGCAGGTAGAAGCTGAGCCAAAACTGAAGCACATTTTTGAAAATATCGAAATGCCGCTGGTGCCTGTGTTAGTCCGTATGGAGCGCAAAGGGGTATTAATTAATGCAGCGACATTGGCAGCACAATCTAAGGTGATCACGGCACGTTTAGCTGAGCTAGAAAAAGACGCGTTCGAGCTGGCGGGTGAAGAGTTCAACCTAGCATCACCAAAACAGTTGCAGACAATTTTATTTGAAAAACTGCAATTACCCGTGATTAAGAAAACCCCAAGTGGTGCGGCATCAACGAATGAAGAAGTGCTGGAAGAGCTGGCACTTAACCATGCGCTGCCTAAATTACTTTTAGAGCACAGAAGCTTAGCCAAATTGAAATCGACCTACACGGATAAGCTACCACTGATGATTAGCCCGCGTACTGGCCGTGTTCATACTTCGTATCATCAAGCAGTAACCGCAACGGGGCGCCTGTCTTCACGGGATCCAAACTTACAAAATATCCCAGTGAGAACCGAAGAAGGGCGTCGAATTCGCCAAGCGTTTGTGGCGCGTGACGGTTATAAGGTCATGGCGGCGGACTATTCGCAAATCGAATTACGTATTATGGCGCACTTATCACAGGATAAAGGTTTGCTCACCGCTTTCGCAGAAGGGAAAGATATCCACAAAGCAACGGCGGCAGAGGTATTTGGTGTTCCTCTTGATGAAGTTACGAGCGATCAACGTCGTAGTGCAAAAGCCATTAACTTTGGCTTGATTTACGGTATGAGTGCGTTTGGTTTAGCGCGACAGTTAGGCATCCCTCGTGGTGAAGCACAGCGTTATATGGATTTATATTTCGAACGTTACCCAGGTGTTTTACGCTACATGGAAAATACACGTGTACAGGCATCTGAGCAGGGTTATGTTGAGACGCTAGAAGGGCGTAGATTGTATTTGGCGGATATCAAATCCAGCAATGGTATGCGCCGTAAGGCGGCAGAGCGTGAAGCTATCAATGCCCCAATGCAAGGCACTGCAGCTGACATCATCAAAAAAGCGATGATCGCTGTTGATAACTGGCTGCAAACGGAAAAGCCAGAAGCTGATATGTTAATGCAAGTACACGATGAATTGGTCTTTGAGGTCAAAGAGTCTGAGTTAGAGCGTGTTCAAGCTCAGGTACAAGCCTTGATGGAGCAAAGCTTAAAGCTGGATGTCCCCCTTAAAGTAGAAGTCGGCATTGGTAATAACTGGGATGAAGCCCACTAATCATTGATTGTCTAGTTTTATGAAGCGCCTAATGAAATTTTATTAGGCGCTTTTTTTATGAATGCGTTTCGGGTAATTATGCGTCTGGTATTATTGACTGTAAATTGAGCATAACTCCTCGATAATTCACTGAATTTAACTTGAAAAATAAAAAAATAAACGACATTTTTATGCGACTTAGCTCTCATAAATATGTAATAAAAATACGATTTTTTATCTGAATTTTAATATAAAAGTAGCTGAATCGTTGTAAGCTTTGAAAAAAAACTACAAAAAAGACTTTTTTTCGAGCGAAAAATAAAGTACATTAATAGGCGTAGGGTACAGAGGTAAGATGTTCTATCTTTCAGACCTTTTACTTCACGTAATCGGATTTAGCTGAATATTAGCTGCTCCAGTCAAAGTTTTTGACTGGAGCATTTTTTTATCTAAAATTCAGTGAATTAGACTTAAGGTGGGCAAGTGAGCCATCGGCGACCCACTTGTTCGGCAGGTTAAGCTGGTGTGTTATACCAACTATCTAGCTTAATTCGCAGTTTATCAACGCCGATTTTTTTCAGCGCAGAGAAATACTCAACTTCAATATCTCCCTCTAATGGTGCCAGTGCTTCACGCACTTCTGCCAGCTGTTTCTTTCTTGCCCCTGAAGCCAGTTTATCGGCTTTTGTTAGCAACACTAAAACGGGCACACTCATCGCGACAGACCATTCAATCATCTGCATATCGAGATCTTTTAATGGATGACGGATGTCCATTAAAACGACGAGGCCTTTAATACACTCTCTTTTTTGCAAGTATTCGCCAAGTGCTTGTTGCCATTTGCGTTTCATTTCTTCAGGAACTTCGGCATAACCATAACCTGGAAGGTCAACAAGGCGCACACCTTCTTCAACTTCAAATAGGTTGATTAGCTGTGTTCTTCCCGGTGTTTTACTGGTACGTGCTAAGCTTTTTTGCTGCGTTAATGCATTTAATGCACTGGATTTACCCGCATTTGAGCGGCCAGCAAAAGCCACTTCAATACCCGTATCTTTAGGTAGATGACGGATATCAGGTGCACTGATGACAAATTTTGCCATCTGGTAGTTATGATTTTTAATTGCCATTGGTCTTTCTCCCTGAGTTAGCCTCATAAGGCTGGGGGATTATAGCTTTGCTTAGCCTCTCCCGACAACTTGAAATATCATTCGCGTTCGTGTAATCCGATTAAGAATGGGTGTGAAAGAGTAGAAAAAGTCATCATTGAGGTAATAACCACAATCAGCGAAGCTTTTTATCAAAATAGGTCTACAATTTAACGCATTTGGTGATTTTCATGTTGTTGGCGTAAATATAGGTAAATCTTTAGCAATCTGGGCAGCTTCACTCTAGAATTGCCTAATAGCAGTAGTAATGCGTCATAACGAAAGGGATCTTACATGTTAAAACGAATTTTTGTGCCACTTTTGGCCGTCTGCGCAATGAGCGCCTCATCTTTTGCATTATCCGCGGGTGAAACTTATGTCAAGTTAGTCACGTCAGCGGGTAATATCGAATTAGAATTGAACAGCAAGAAAGCGCCAGTGACGGCAGAAAACTTCGTTCAATATGTTAATGAAGGCTATTACAACGGAACCACTTTTCACCGTGTGATCCCCGGTTTTATGATCCAAGGTGGTGGTTTCGATAAAGATTTACAGCAAAAACAAACGCGTGCACCAATTAAAAACGAAGCGGATAATGGCTTGCGTAACTTACGTGGCACCATTTCCATGGCTCGTACAGCCAATAAAGACAGCGCAACCAGCCAGTTCTTTATTAATATTGCAGATAATGCCTTCTTAGATCATGGTCAACGTGACTTTGGCTACGCCGTATTTGGTAAAGTGGTTAAAGGAATGGATGTTGCAGATAAAATCTCTAAAGTGAAAACGGAGAATGTCGGCCCATACCAAAATGTCCCTGTAGAGCCAATCACTATCATTTCAGCCGAAGTGATTAAAAAGCCTTAATGTGGTTTAGTGGGTAGGCGAGTGAGTTTACCCACTTTTGCTAGTCAATAAGTCGTTTTTTAAGTTCGCTATAGATTTCATCACGTCTATCCACCGCAATAACGGTTACGGTGACATTAATATTACCGGAATCATCACTTTTCACTGTATAAGCAAGACGATACGCGTCATTTTTAAGCTTAATTTTATAGCAACTATGCTGTAGTGAAAGCCGATTCTTTGGCAATGTTAGTGATTCTTAAGACTCCATTCTCTTTTTTAAAATCTTTTTAAATTTTTCTTTTATTGCTGAATTGAGCGAATCCCATTCCTTTTTCGCAGTAATTTTGAACTTTCATTGTACTTTGAAACGAGACATGATTAGATTTCATCCAAGCTAACGTCTAACTCAGGCTCATCCATTCGGAGAGTTACTTTTTCAAGTAATAATTTATCACTGAGTTGCTCTACCATCAGCTCGAATAATGCAGGAGGAACACAGTAGAATGCGGGTTTGTTGTGGCTAAGTATAGCGATAGGTTCCCCTTCCGATTCTTTCATCGCCGCTGCAGGATTTTTTTTGAATTCGCTTATTGAAGCGGTTCTCTTTGCATGAATAGCTTCTGTATACATATTAAACCTCATAATTAGCTCTATTTTTAGTGCTAATTTTAGCTCCAATTTAATTTTTGTCTATTAAATCCACAAAAAGTTTGTCTGAATTTCACCGTTTTAGTAAATACTTTTACTTCCTTGTATTTAAAGTAATTCTTAATCTCATCATGAAATTGTTATGGGAGTGTAAATATAATCCCATGATTTTTATATGGAAATTTTTATGGATAAAAAGCATTCCTTGACTTAAATAGGCTATTTTCTTGCTTAGGCTGTGCTATGATAGCCGCCCTTTGTCATTTTTCGTGGTGTTTTAATCATCGTTCTGATTGCTAATATGCGGAAAATATGCATGGGATATAATATATAATGATAAAAATCAGTCGGATAGGCTACTATGCTTCTACTTATTGATAATTACGATTCATTTACTTACAACCTTTACCAATACTTTTGTGAGTTAGGGACAGAGGTTGTTGTAAAACGTAATGACGAAATTACCATCGAAGAAATTGAACAGCTTTCGCCTACGCATCTTGTGATTTCACCCGGGCCATGTACACCAGATGAAGCAGGGATCTCCCTTGAGGCGATAAAATATTTTGCGGGCAAACTGCCCATTTTAGGGATTTGCCTTGGGCACCAAGCCATAGGCCAAGCTTTCGGCGCGTCTGTCGTCAAAGCACGTGAAGTGATGCACGGAAAAACATCCGCAATCCATCATAACCATCAAGGCGTGTTTAAAGGTTTGAACCGGCCACTGACGGTGACTCGTTATCACTCTCTGGTTATTGCCGCAGAGACACTTCCTGTTTCTTTTGATGTATCAGCATGGTCACTGAATAACGGTGATGTTGATGAAATCATGGGAATACGGCACAAAACCTTGCCAATCGAAGGCGTTCAGTTTCATCCTGAAAGCATTCTGAGTGAACAAGGTCATGAGTTATTGAATAATTTCTTAAAGTATTAGTTTGGTAATATTGCTAATAACAAATTAATTATGCATATTTCACCCTTGCCTATTGCTCTTTTGTGATTTTTTATTCATATTTGATGCTTATATTTTCACTTAAGCATCAGGTTAGAGCAGGTGAGGGGTATGACAGAACAACAATCAGTAAATCGGCAGACTTTTGACCAAGTCATGTTGCCTATATTTTCACCCGCTGAGTTTATTCCAGTAAAGGGCGAAGGAAGCCGTGTTTGGGATCAGCAAGGCAAAGAATACATTGACTTTGCAGGTGGAATTGCCGTTTTAGCATTAGGGCACTGCCACCCAAGTTTGGTTGCGGCCGTTCGTGAGCAAAGTGAAAAGCTTTGGCACGTCAGTAATATCTTTACCAATGAACAAGCACTTAAACTTGCACAAAAAATCACCCACGCGACATTTGCTGATCGCGCGTTTTTTGTGAACTCAGGTTCAGAAGCCAATGAAGCGGCTTTTAAACTAGCGCGTCGTTATGCCATCACAAAATACAGTCCTTATAAAACCAAAATCATTGCATTTAAGCAGGGGTTCCATGGGCGCACACTATTTACCGTTTCGGTTGGTGGGCAAGCTAAATACGCTGACGGTTTTGGGCCAAAGCCTGCGGATATTATCCATGTACCTTTTAACGACCTCGATGCAGTTAAAGCGGTGATCGATGAGAATACCTGTGCGGTTGTTTTAGAGCCCGTACAAGGTGAAGGTGGCGTCACTGCGGCTACGTCAGAATTTCTGCAAGGTGTTCGTAAGCTGTGTGATGAAAATAACGCCTTATTAATTTTCGATGAAGTGCAAAGTGGAATGGGGCGCACAGGCAAACTATTTTCTTATATGCACTATGGTGTGACACCCGATATTTTGACCACAGCAAAAGCATTGGGCGGTGGTTTTCCAATTAGTGCGATGATTACGACAGAAGAAATCGCGAAAACCATGGAAGTTGGTTCTCATGGTACAACGTATGGTGGTAACCCATTAGCTTGCGCGGTGGGCAATGCCGCATTTGATATTATTAATACTGAAGAAGTATTAAAAGGTGTCGAAAAACGTCGCGAGCTATTTGTTACTCATTTAAATAAGCTGAATGATAAATACGGCATTTTCTCCGAGATCAGAGGAATGGGGTTATTAATCGGCGCGGAGTTAGATGGCAAACTATTAAACCGCTCGAAAGATATTTTGCAAGCCAGTGCAGTGGAAGGCCTGATGATGTTAAACGCCGGCACTAACGTACTGCGTTTTACGCCTTCTCTGATTATTTCTGAAGAAGAAATCAACAGCGGAATGGCAAAATTAGAGACGGCGATTGGGAAGTTGCTGGGTTAATTTCTATATCAAAGGTGCAGAAATGATCCTCTGCACCTTTATCGTAATTAAGCCTTTTCGCTATGCTCTAAATTTTTTAGCTGATTTTTTAATTGAGTAAAACGGGTTTCTTCTTTTTTTATTTCTACTTGAAGGTGGCCTAAATCATTAAGGGTTTTCTCTACACCTTTTAGTTTAGCATCTAAATTTTTAGTGTCTGGTTTTTTATCATTTAATATTTTTTGTTTTGAATTTTCATTTAATTGGAAGTTATATTCCTTGCTAATATGCATGTCTCGTAACATTGTTGCTCTATTGATATATATTTTCCCATTAAATTGATACGTTATTTTCTTCGGTTTCACCGTAATATGTGTTTTTTTATGGTGCTCTTCTATTTTTTTTGATTTTGAATTCTCTAACTCATGACTTTTTTTATTAATAATATTATTTTTATTCTGATTCTCAGTTTCTTCTGAACTATAACCTGATTCATCGGTTGTTTCTGAATAATAGCCTGAGGAATTAGAATTTAGACTCTCATTACTATTGAAAATATTTTTTTCAGATGTGATTTTTATGGTTTTTTCTTCATTTTTTTTAAGGGCGCTGAGTTGGTTATTTAATTTATTAATAACTTCATTCATAGTTTCAATGGTAGCGCTAAATGTAGTATCTCTTTTATTAGATGGAGAGGAAATACATTCATTAATTAAATTTTGGGTGGATTTGGTATATTTAAATTTATCACCTAATTTGTTAAAATCTTTACGGGATGATATCTCTTTTTCGAGCTCGTGAATTCTATTTTTTAGGTTCTTAGCTTGATTAAATTGTTCTTTATCCTTACCTGAAAATGATATAGGAGGGTTTTTTTCTTCGTTTACTGTTTCTGCATTTTGTTTGTTAGTTTTTTGTATTTCAGTCATTTCATTTTTATTATAAAACTTAACGCTGTATAAATCTTCCTTTCTAGGGTTAAGTTTGTTTTTAACTACTAAAGCTTGAATCTTCCCTGTTGATTGTACTTTTTCAATCGAATTATAAAAGAATTGTTTTATTTTATTGATACCAAAATCGTTAATTAAAAAATTTTTTCGGTCTATGTTAATTAATTCAGCATTAGAGTTGGTGGTTTTCATAGGTGTATATTCCAGTTTAATTTTTATTGGCGTATTATTTTTTATAGTGATGTTGTTTTTAACGATATTTGATGGGGAAATTAAATCATCTTCATGATAGGTATAAGGTAATAATAGTTTTTCAACAGGTGGTGAATAGGGGAGGCGATTTAGCTCGGGTTGTGCTCTTTCTTGAAACTCACAAGTCAGAGTCGCGAAGTTTATTTTCTTATAATTCTCAGAATTGAATGTCTTAATAATACTTAAATTATCAATGATTGACGGGCTTCGGAAAACAATATTTTTATTACTTGTGTTATTCGATATTCTGGCTAATTTATTGACGTTGACATCTAATTTCACAACAAATAATCTCCTAATAATGGTTAACTCCCATTATCTTAGTTTGATTATTAGTCAGAAAAATATAAAGAAACGACACTCATTAAAAATGATATATAAAACAACCGTATTTTGGGGAAATAGCGTTATACTTAGGATATAACGCTATTCAAAAAGGTGCGCCCCACCAAGGGAGTGAGGCGAAAGGTTAATTATCGTGTACCGTAAACAACAATGGTTTTACCATGCGCGGAGATTAAGTTTTGATCTTCCAGCATTTTCAAAATACGGCCGACAGTTTCACGGGAACAACCAACGATTTGGCCAATTTCCTGACGGGTGATTTTGATTTGCATCCCGTCTGGATGCGTCATGGCATCAGGTTGTTTGGCTAGATTCAGTAACGTTTGTGCAATACGACCTGTCACGTCTAAGAAGGCGAGGTTGCCCACTTTTTCTGACGTGGTTTGTAGGCGGCTTGCCATTTGCGCAGAGAGGCGCATTAAGATATCAGGGTTAACCTGAATCAATTGACGGAATTTTTTGTAAGAAATTTCAGCAACTTCGCAGGCGATTTTTGCTCTAACCCACGCAGTACGTTCTTGCCCTTCTTCAAATAATCCAAGCTCACCAATGAAATCCCCCTGATTCAGGTAGGAGAGGATCATTTCTTTGCCTTCTTCATCTTTGATTAAAACAGCCACTGAACCTTTAACTATGTAGTAAAGGGTTTCTGCTTTCTCACCCTGATGGATCAGTGTGCTCTTGGATGGATACTTATGAATATGGCAGTGTGACAAAAACCATTCAAGAGTAGGGTCTGTTTGTGGCTTGCCGAGAACCATTAGCGTTATCCTCTGTATGTTATTGCAGCCATCCGGAAAAAGCGTACCAGAAAGGCTGGCTTTAAAGTCACTAGCTTAGCATATTAATTTGTCTTATATACCCTAAATAATAGGAAGAGCAACATTGCATCAATCGCTTTTCATGGTTAGGGTAAACAAATTGATATCAACACTATAATATAATCAAATACAACGTTGAGTTTTGATCTTAATCCTATCAACTAAGTATTGTTTGTAGCATATTCAATACAGAAAGTCTTCCCTGTATCGCTTCAGCAGAATAAAGCTGATATAACATTCATTATATCTATGGAACAATGTAGCCTTTAAATCGATTTCATTTCAAGGGGAATAAAATGGAAGCAAGAGTTAAATGGGTAGAAGGACTCTCTTTTTTAGGTGAGTCAGCGTCAGGCCACCAAGTGATGATGGATGGTAACGCAGGCGATAAAGCACCAAGCCCAATGGAGATGGTGTTAATGGCAGCGGGCGGTTGTAGCGCGATTGACGTGGTATCCATCTTACAAAAAGGTCGTAATGACATTACCGACTGTGAAGTGAAATTAACCTCCGAGCGTCGCGAAGAAGCGCCACGCTATTTCGTTAAAATTCATTTGCATTTTATTGTAACAGGGAATGAATTAACGGATAAAGCCGTTGAACGTGCGGTTCAACTTTCGGCTGAAAAATATTGTTCGGTCGCGTTGATGTTAGAAAAAACTGTGGAAGTGACCCACAGCTTTGAAATAAGAAATTAAAAATAAATTTAATTATTATTAATATATTTGAATTGAAAGATGCTTATCTTAATTAATGGTAAGCATCTTGTTTAATAATCAAAAAGCAATTTAGCTATGTTTTTGACTAATTAGTTTTTCAACTATTGGTGTCATAATTAATTCCATCGCTAAGCCTAATTTCCCTCCAGGTACCACAATAGTATTCATCGCAGAGATAAAAGAGCCTGATATCATTGATAGCAGGTAGGGAAAATCGATCTGTTCAAGCCCACGAAAGCGAATAACGATAAAGCTTTCATCTTGTGAAGGAATGGCTTTCGCTGAAAATGGGTTTGAGGTATCCACAGTCGGTACGCGTTGGAAGTTAATATGAGTACGGGAAAATTGTGGTGTAATGTAGTTAATGTAGTCACCCATCGAACGTACCACTGAATCCATTACCGCTTCTCGGGAGTGCCCGCGCTCCGTAGTGTCTCTGATGAGCTTTTGTATCCACTCTAAGTTCACGATAGGCACAACACCGACAAGTAAATCAACATGTTGCGCGACATTGTGCTCAGGTGTCACTATCCCACCGTGTAAGCCCTCATAGAACAGCACATCCGTTTTTTCGGGTAACGATTCCCAAGGGGTGAATGTACCTGGTTGTAAACCATAAGGAACTGCTTCGTCATAGGTATGTAGGTATTTTCGTGATTTCCCACAGCCCGTTTTGGCGTAATCCACCAGTGTTTGCTCAAGTAGCGCAAAGTCATTGGCTTCTGGGCCAAAATAACTAATATGGCGGCCTTGTTCTCTGGCTTTGCGGATCGCCATATCCATTTCAGGGCGAGTATAACGATGGAAGCTGTCACCTTCTAGCGTGGCAGATTGGATATTTAATTGATGGAATATTTTACGGAATGCTTGGCTAGTTGAGGTTGTGCCGGCACCGCTTGAACCAGTGATGGCAATAATCGGGTGTTTTTTGGACATAGCGGACTCCCTGTGTTGCGCTTATGGCCACTATTTCAGAAACAGCGAACGAAGCGGGTTAGCGGGCTTTAGGCATGAAATTAACGGATTCATGCAATTCTGACCAGACTAGCACAATTTCGCCAGAAACTAACTGCCGTTTCACATCGTTCACTTTATCTTGCAGGCTTTTTTCTTGGGCGCCGTAGTCGGTGCCCTCGCGTAACACATAGCTTTCAATCAGATTTTCCAGTGTTTCAGGCGCAAGCTCTCGCCAAGGAATAATCATTCTTTTTCCTTATTTAAATAAGGGGTTAGCCATTGTGGAATTCGGGTTTCTAGCCACATTTTGGGCTTTCTTAATGTTCCACTCACAAAGCCCACGTGGCCACCATGCTCAGTCATTTGATATTCCACATTTTTAGGTAAATGTGATAAATCAGGGACCACTTCAGGTGCCATAAAGGGATCATCTTTGGCATGAATAATTAATGTTGGCTTAGTGATATAAGCAAGCTTAGGGAGTGCACTGCATTTTTGATAATAATCCGTTGCATCATCAAAGCCATGAATACGAGCGGTGATAACATCATCAAATTCACGAATGCGTTTTAGTTGTTTTAGCTGTAACAAATTTAATGGTAATGAACCAGGGTAGCGAACCAGTTTACGAGTTGCATTACGCTTTAAGCCATTGAGTAAATAGCGCTGATAAAATTGAGAAATCCCTTTTTCCATACGCAATGAACAGGCTTCCAACATTAATGGTGCGGAGACCACCACGCCAGCGTCCACATCGGCATTTTGACCGCTTTCAGCGAGATAACATGCTAACATATTACCACCAAGGGAATAACCCACAGCCGCTGTTGGTGCATCACCAAAGGTTTGTTTTAGCCAGCGTAAAAAATAGCGCGCATCAGTTGTTTCACCTGAATGATAGATGCGTTGTTGGCGATTGGGTTCGCCGCTGCAACCTCGAAAATGCATGATGACACCTAACCAACCTTGGTTTTGTGCGCTTTCTAACATGCCGTGGGCATAGGGGCTTTTAAAATTGCCTTCTAAGCCATGAAAAATGACTAAACGCGGCTTATGTGCAGCGAGCTCAGGTTTCTCGCTCCAAGCAAGATCGATAAAATCGCCATCAGGCAATTCGAGTCTCTGCCAAAGAGGTTTAATTTTCGGTGTCCTGCGAAAAATTCTTGGCAACAAAGTTTGGAGGTGTGGATTCTTAGCCCAACTTATCGGACGAAAGTTTTCTGACATAGCCTTATTTTATTTAATGGGGACTCTTGTGAGTCACATAACATACTGTTATTTTTTTGTGATGCAAGTAAACAAATTTGAGTTTGAGGATTAAAGTATAAATGACACTGGGGCTGATTTTTTCACTTTTTACATTTCTATTCATTGCTGCAGTCACACCCGGCCCTAACAATATGTTGCTGACCTCAAGTGCAGCAAACTATGGTTTTCGTCGTACTATCACACTCTGCCTAGGGATCATGCTGGGTATGCAGTCCATACTTTACCTCTCTGCATTTGGGATTGCTGCGCTTTTACTGCTATATCCCGCTATCCATATTGTCTTAAAAATTGCAGGGAGTATTTACTTATTGTGGCTCGCATGGAAAACCGCGACCGCAAATTATGCACCACTTAAAGCAAATAGCGAAGTGGCAAAAAGCGTGACTTGGTATCAGGGCGGTTTATTGCAGTTTTTAAATCCAAAAGCATGGATGATGGGTTTAGGGGCTGTTGGCGGGTTTAGCCTGCCCGGTGAGTTATTTACTCAATCAATTATCATGATGAGTATCGCTTTTGTGATTGTGAATTTGGTGGCAGGCCTTATTTGGATGGGGTTTGGTTCGCTAATTAGCTTGTTTCTTCGTAGCCGCCGTGCATGGTTTATTTTTAACTGGACGATGGGATTGCTGACGGCACTGTGCGTACCATTAATTTGGTTGGAGTAATGCCTGTAGCCAAGAAGCTAAGTATGCTTAGCTTCTTGGTATATCTATATATGAAAAATATGGTCGTGACCTGTTGGTAATTCGATGGTTAGGCTAAGTTTCCCCCCCATCGCTTCGACGTAGCGTTTTAACGTGGCAAGCTTTAGGTCATTTCCCCGCCGTTCAATTTGTGTAATCGCAGGTTGCGAAATACCTAGGTTTTCAGCTAGCATTTTTTGGGAAATATTCAGTTCTTCTCGTAATAACTGGAGACCTGTTTCGAGTACCATTTCTTCAGTTAACGCTTTGATTCTAGATTGGCTTTGAGGGGAACGTTCAGCAATTGCGTCACGCAGTGTTTTCATTTTTTTCTCCATGAGTGCAAGGTATGCCATAAATTCATTATCAGCAATTTGAATCATTGTTTGATAAAAACGTTTGTTATTACTTTTATCTCCCGCACATAACACAATAGCTTGACGTTTGAAATCAAAGGCAAAAAATGCGCGTAGAGCCTTCCCCGAATGTTGAATTCTTAACTCTTTCATATTGCTATATTTAGAGCCTTTAATGGTATCAGCATAGGGGCGAGGCAGTTTAGGGCCATAGGCTTCTAGGTTCCCAAGAGCGGCTAAGACTTTCTCTTGAACGGGTACGTTTTGCTGATTTAGCCAATTTTCAAAATGAGAGGTTAGTATTACTGTCCACACGATGCATCCTTGCATAAGTGATAATCTATTGTTAAATTTATAAGCTATAGCTTATATTTTCAATACGAAAAAGCAGCCATCAGGCTGCTTTTTTGCTTAGAGCGAGATTAACTTAAATCGACGCCTTTACTGCCAAACAGGTAAGTAAAGAGGAAACCACAGACATACGAAACCAGTATGCCGCCCGCATATACTGCCATCCCAGCGAGAACGCCTTGCCCTGAGGTCATTAAGGGAATAGCAATTAACCCTGATGGGCCAAACACCGTATTTAAACCGACAGGCAAACCCATCCATGCTACCGCACCGATAAAGAACCCTCCTGCCGCGCCACCTAAACACGCAGTGACAAAGGGTTTGACGCGTGGAAGTGTGACACCGTAAATCAGTGGCTCACCAATACCTAAGAAGCCAGGGAACAGAGCACCACCAATTTGCCCACGGGTGACTGAGCCTTTTTTTGCTTTCACATATAAAGCAAGTGCTGCACCGACTTGGCCTGCACCCGCCATTGCCAGTATTGGGAACAGTGAGTTAAACCCTTGGGCGTCCACTAAGGCTACGTAAACAGGGATAAACCCTTGGTGAACCCCAAACATTACTGCGATCAAGAACAGCCCTGCTAAAACTGCGGTTCCAATTGGGTTGCCGTTTAAGTGCATAAATAACCAAGACATTCCATCGAACAGCCAAACACCAATCGGCATGATAAAGATAAAGGTAGCTGCTCCAACAATTAACAGAGTAATGGTTGAAGTCAGAATAATATCAAGGCTGGATGGAATAATTTTACGAACTTGTTTTTCTACCCACGCCCCAAAAATACAGGCGATTAAAATCCCGATGATGTTACCGCGAGGGTCAATGTGCCAACCAAAGAAGTTCGACATCCCTGAATAGAAACCTTTTGTGGCTTCAGGGTCGTAACCTAAAATAAATAAGGCAGCAATAATTGCGCCGTTAACACCGCTCCCTCCAAAGGCTTTTTGGGCGTTGTAGCCAATTAATAGCCCCATAAAGGTAAATAAACCTTTACCGAATATAGCAAGGTAGGCAATAGCGCTTTTTAACCAGCTCAACTGCTGGGAGTCTGGTGGGAATAAGTTTTCATTGGCGACTAACAGGCCGAGCAATGACGCGATCCCCATCAAGAGACCTGCACCAATAAACCCCGGAATTAATGGTGTAAAGATGGTGGCAAATTTTGATAGGAAGCGGTGTACTGCACTGGTTTGTTTCTTTTTCAACTGCTGCTTATTGGCAGAGGCTATTTCGTTCAAGTCTTGAGTTTGATGAGGCAGTTCATCGTGCTCATCTTCTTCATCCTCTAGCATTTTGTTCATTAAGTCCGCAGCGGTTTGAGCTTTACCTGGGCCAAGGACAATTTGTAGCTGTTCGTCACTTTCAATAACACCAAGCACACCTGCGATTTGCTTGAGTGCGGCTTTATCGACGAGTTGTTCATTGTTGAGTGTGAGTCGTAAGCGAGTCATGCAGTTACCCGCTAATTTAATATTGCGACGACCCCCAACCTGTTGCAGGATCTGCTGCATCATTTCTATTGTTATTTTAGCCATACTATTTTTCTCATTAAAATCCGCGGATTAGGCGGAGGATGCCATATTGAGTGCTGTACGAATAAAACCGTTATTGTTTGAGAGCAGTTGACGAGCATCATCGGCATTCAGACCCGATAACACCATCAAAATGGCCGTTTTACAGTGTCTGTCACATTGTTGAAGTGCGTTTTCAGCGGTGGTTCGGTCGCAGTCAGTTGCCTCCATAACAATTTTAGTTTGTCTTTCAATTAACTTGGCATTAGTGGCTTCAACATCCACCATCAAGTTGCCAAATACCTTACCGATGCGGATCATCGCGCCTGTGGTGATCATATTCAGAACTAATTTTTGGGCAGTGCCTGCTTTCATTCGAGAAGAGCCAGTGACGACTTCTGCACCAACGACAGGGGTGATTGCGATATCTGCTGCATTGGCGATGGGGCTATCTGGATTACAGCTAATGGCTGCGGTAGTCGCGCCAACCGAGTTTGCATAAGCTAAAGCGCCTAATACATATGGAGTACGTCCACTTGCTGCGATGCCAACCAGCACATCTTTTTCATTGAATTGAATATTTTTCAGATCCTGTTCGCCTAATTCAGGTTTATCTTCCGCATTTTCGACGGCGCGAAAAATAGCTTGGTGGCCACCAGCAATAAGACCGATGACTTGCTCATGAGGCGTTCCATAAGTTGGTGGGCACTCACTGGCATCAAGTATGCCTAAACGCCCTGACGTACCTGCGCCTGAGTAAACCAACCGGCCGCCTTTTAGAAATGCGTCTGCGACTTTATCAACCAGCTGCGCAATTTCAGGGAGCACTTTTTCAACCGCTAACGGAACGAGTTTGTCCTCATCATTAATTACATGCAGCATATCAATCGTTGAAAGCTGGTCGATATTAGTACTGGCTGCATTACGGCTTTCCGTTACCATTTTGCTTAAATCGATAGTCATAAAAATTGCTCCTAAATCAGATATTGTGCTAATAATAAGGAATTATTTATTCCTTTGGTGTGATTAAGATCACGTCGATATCTATTCTAACTTGCGAATATAAAGGAATATTTTGTAAAAAATAACAGGTTAAAAAATGGCTTTGTATTGAATTTATTTAGTTATTTTTCACGTATCGATTAAGTCTGGTAGGAATAATTTATTATTCTTTTTTTTGAAAACTTGAAATGAGTACCTATTTGGAGATATCACCATGACATTATTGGACGTCATTACATATTCACTACCGAGATTAGCGGAAAATCAACGGAAAATTGCGCAATTTATCCTCGAAAATCCAGAAAATATACTGAGTTTGTCTTCATCTCAATTGGCTGAAAAACTAAATGTTAGCCAGTCTGCGATTGTGAAGTTTAGCCAAAAAGTGGGGGTTAAAGGGTACCCAGCGCTGAAACTGGCACTGAGTGAAATTATTGGGCGTCAGAAACTTAATGAAGGAGCTGCCCACACTGCATTACATAATCACATTGCACCGAATGATAATTTAATGGTGGTGGCACAAAAACTTGCGATGGAGAAAAACCATTCGATTACTGAGACCACAAAGCACATTGATTTCAAGCAGTTTGAAAAAGTTGTGGAGTTAATCGATAAATCACAACGAGTACAAATCGTGGGGATCGGCGGCTCGGGGCTAACGGCGAAAGATTTAAGCTACAAGCTACAAAAAATAGGGATCACCACATTAGTTGAATTTGACCATCATGTGCAAATTGCAGCGGCTTTAACGTTAAGTTCCAATGATGTACAGATTGTGATCTCGTTTACGGGCAAGCGGAAAGACATGCTGAGTGCAGCGAATATTGCTCATAAGCAAGGTGCATCGATTATTGCTATCACACGTGACCGATATTCGCCGCTGGCACAGTTATCTGATTACGTGCTAGAAAGCATCGCGGAAGAAGATGAATGGCGCAGTTCTTCTATTTCATCCAGAACGGCACAAAACACGATAACCGACCTCATTTTCATGGCATTGCTGCAAAAACGCGAGACCAAAGCTAAGTCATTAGTTATGAACGCGAGAATGGCAATTAATAATTTAGATGAATAGTCTTTTATCTTATAACTCATCGATAACTTTGCAATAAATACATATTTGCGTTAAGACTAAAGTCATAAGTATTTAAATTTAAAATATTCAAAGGGGAATTATTGATGAGAGCACTCATTGTTTATACTGAGTTAACTGACGAAGATTCCGTTATTAGCCACGCTGTCGCAAGGCTTGCGAGTGAATTGAACGATGAACATGTTGAAACTGTGATTATTCGCGATTTTGAAGATGGCATGGCTTACATCCGTTCAAATACCAGTATTGATTGCTTGCTGTACGGCCGTGATATGTCAGACAAGCAAGAACAAACCCAAGCTCATCAGTTAATTGCCCAACTCCATCGTCGACAAGAAGATGTACCTGTTTTTTTACTGAGTGATCGTGAGGAGGCACTGACTGCCTTTGACCGCAAAATGATGGAGCAAGTCGATGAATTTGCTTGGATCTTAGAGGATTCAGCCGACTTTATTGCAGGGCGCGTACTTGCGGCGATTATTCGTTATCGTGCGCAGTTGCTGCCACCATTAATGAAAAGCTTAATTAAATACAGTGATATACATGAATATTCGTGGGCTGCACCGGGGCACCAAGGTGGTGTCGGTTTTACCAAAACACCTGCAGGGCGAATTTACCACGATTTTTTCGGTGAGAATTTATTCCGCACAGATATCGGCATTGAGCGAGTCGCGGTGGGATCGTTACTTGACCATACGGGGGCATTTGGCGAATGTGAAAAAAATGCGGCGCGCATCTTTGGTGCTGACCAATCTTACTCTGTGGTTGTCGGGACATCGGGTTCTAACCGAACGATTATGCAAGCCTGTATGACCGATGACGACGTTGTGGTCATCGACAGAAATTGCCATAAATCGATTGAGCAAGGGTTGATCCTGACAGGGGCTAAGCCTGTGTACATGACACCAAGCCGCAACCGCTATGGGATTATTGGTCCCATTTATCCGAAAGAGATGACGCCTGAAGCCATTGCAGAAAAAATCGCTAAAAACCCGCTAACATCGGATAAAATCGGTAAACGTCCGGCTTATAGTGTTGTCACGAACTGTACCTATGATGGCGTGTGTTACCATGCACGCAAAGTTCAAGATTTACTGGATAAATCATTGGATAGAATTCATTTTGATGAGGCATGGTATGGCTACGCGCGTTTTAACCCCATTTATCATGACCATTTTGCCATGCGAGATGAACCAAGAAATGGCGATGAACCGACCATCTTTGCCACGCACTCTACGCATAAATTGTTAAATGCGTTATCTCAAGCATCATTTATTCACATCAGAAACGGCCGCAATTCAATTGATTTCAATCGTTTTAATCAGGCTTACCATATGCACGCCACCACCTCGCCGCTGTACGCGATTTGCGCCTCAAACGATATCGCGGCAGATATGATGGATGGGAATAGTGGGCGTTCACTCACCGATGAAGTGATTCGTGAATCTATCGATTTCCGCCAATCACTGGGTTATTTGTATAAAGAGTTTCTCAATGATGATGAATGGTTTTTTAAGCCATGGAATCAGGAGATGGTGAAAGACCCTGCGACAGGGAAACGTTATGCCTTTGAAGATGCCCCTGTTGAGCTGCTGATGAAAGAACAGAGCTGCTGGGTAATGAACCCAGAGGATAAATGGCACGGTTTTAAAGATATCCCTGAAAATTGGGCGATGCTTGACCCGATTAAAGTCAGTATTTTGTCACCAGGAATGGGGGACAATGGCCAATTGCTGGATACGGGTGTGCCTGCGGCGTTGGTCACAGCATGGTTAAACCATTATGGCATTGTGCCAACACGGACAACTGATTTCCAAATTATGTTCTTGTTTTCTATGGGGATCACCAAAGGGAAATGGGGGACATTGGTCAATGCGCTGCTTTCCTTTAAACGCCATTATGATAGTAACACTGGGTTGAAGAAGGTGCTGCCAGAAGTGGTGGAAAGTGCTCCTGAAATATACGGGCATATGGGACTGCGCGACTTAGGCGATAAAATGTTCGCTTACCTGCAAAAAAATAACCCTGGTGGGCAATTGAACCAAGCCTATGAACAACTGCCTGAAGTCATGATGAGTCCACGGGATGCATACCAAGAGATTGTCGCTAACCGTGTTGAGGCAGTGCCATTGGACGCACTCGTTGGACGCATTGCGGCGAACTCTATCATTCCATACCCACCAGGAATTCCGATGTTACTTTCAGGTGAAAGTTTCGGTGAAGCCAATAGCCCCCACATTGGTTATTTACGTAGTTTACAAGCTTGGGATACCGAGTTTCCGGGCTTTGAACATGAGACTGAAGGCACGGAAAAAATTGATGGTGAGTATTATGTGATGTGTGTGAAAGCACGCTAGTGAGAACGTAATTCATTGCATGGATTAAGAGCGAAAATAGATCCTTACTAATAAACTTATTGGTTAAGGATCTATTGCTTATCGGTCCGATTTCTTGAATGTAGCCCGTGTTTAGCCTAGTTCACGCCTAATCTGATGTGAGAATGTCTCGTCAATGGATGGGATAATCGGAATTTGCTGTTTGTTAAAATAGTCTTTATCTTCAATAAAGCCTAATTGATGGCAGTATTGAGATGCATAGCCACTGACAAGTAATTTCCAGTTAAATTTAAAGTCTGGGTAGGTTTTTTGGGCGATTTTATAAATACTGGTCGTGCAGTTATTCCACATGGAATGGTACTTTTCATCATTTTCTTTTAACGCGTTTATTTTACTCATGTAATTGATAAAGAATTCGGTAATGAGAGCCTTATCTAAATTTAATGGGAAAATATAAACCTGTTCGTTACGTAAATTAACCCGCGTACCAATTAAATCCTGCTCATCAGCAACGACATAAATAATGTCATAGTTATAAAAAAAACCTTTCCAAACAGAAAATTGTTGGTGTGATTTGCGTCTTGTCTCTATAGAGAAAGAGACGTAATCCCCATTTGAGAAACCAAAGCTCAGAAAAACATGAGCTATCATTTTACCTGACCAGTGGGATTGTATCAGATCGACACTCTGTAGCTGGTCAAGGTTGTAATTACGGGTATGCCATGTGTAATCGTTCTTATCGGAAAATTGAAAAGAGCGGAAGTTATGGATAGTAATCTCTGAAGTATCGCGATTAAAATCCATAGAGGATTTATGGCGATACTCTGTTCTCCATTTTTCTGTTGGGGACATGTTCTTTGCCATAAATTCACATTTTCAATAAAACGGACATTGCACGAGAATAATCTAAAACAATGCCGGGGGTCCATGTCATGATACTTGCGTGTTTCCTCAACTGAGACATTACCCAAAGTTCAGGGCTAAATAGTAATTTGAGGAGTAACATGAATCCACCTTGTTTCTCTGCAAAATACCCTTCCGTACTTTTTACCAGCGCTAAAGAGACAACTGTTGAACAATTGCGATTCGTTAAGTTGTAAGTCGTGTCTTTGCTATACTCCTGCCAAAATGTATCCAGTTTTTCTTTGCTGATACCATCAATAGTTAATTTAAAATTCGATGGTGAGGCAATTTTCATTTCATCAAGATAACTTACTTGAAAAACGCCAGTATCATTATTTTCTTCCGTAGATTTTAATATCTGCAAGAATTGTGCAGTATCGCGATCGATATCTTTCTCAGGATAGTGACTGATATAAATCTCATCGAGTTCAAAAGCTACGTGTCCAGTACTAATTACCCCGAGTGAATTACGGGAGACAATATAGCGTTGGATAATTTTAAAAAATAGTGGCAATTGCCCTGTCGTCGTCCAGACATGCACAACAGCTTGTTCTCTATTCTTTTTATGGTTACTACTCTCTAAGTCGGTTTTCATACCGTCAATATCGGCTAACTGACTACTGATGACAAAATAATAAACAAAGAAAGAGTCTAAGGAGTAAATTAGAATCAGTGTTCCGACATCCCAGTATATTTGGCGGGAAGAGTAATCAAATGACCATGGAATAAAATTCCATAAACCTATAAAAAACTCAAGAATAGAAACTGCTAACATCAGTTTCCAACGTTGGAACTTGAGTACAATACTGTTAGACATTTTCCATATTGAACTCATCATTAAATATAGGCCGGTAATGAAACCGGATAATACGGTTTCCCATGCGTGAATTTGAGAAAATAAAACGACATACACCATAAAGAGCAAAACGAGGCCACGGCTTATTCTTAAACCACGAGTAGCGCCTTTACAATAAACAGCACAGATGAATGATCGAATAGCTTCCAAGAGAATTGGGATACACAGGAAAATCATGAATTCATAAGGATCTGCAAAGAAAGGCAGCAAGAAAAAACCAATGCCAATGAAAGCACCAAATAAAGTGATGGAGAGTATAGCCCAGAAATATTTCTTGGCAGTTTCTCTGCCATAAAGCATGGTAATAATATAAATCATTTTGCACCAAAATAGTCATTAATTGCATTTAATCTGCATTTTTTAGTTTCTAATAATCGTTTTATTATAATAAAAATATTCAAATGAGAAAATTAGCTAGGAGTGATGGGCTTTTTTTGGGATTTTAATTTATTGAAGAGTAAGTGATATTTTTCATGCTAGCATTTTAAATAAAGACTTTAAATGCTAGCAGTTGGAGACTAATTGATGAATAGTTCTGTATATTTTAATTGAATGGTATCATTTGTTTCTGTTAAATATCATAAATGAGAGTTTTGTGTTTAATTTTAAAAAGCTAATCACCAATTCCAATTGAGATTATCTTATTTTGATGTTTTATTGAAATCCCCCTCATTAATTGAACTTGGATAAGGGGGGATTCTTTATGAAAAGAAAGTATTAATTAACCCGCTTCGAACTCATTCGTCATGTTTTCTAACTGTTCTTGCAGATCCATCCACTCCATTTCAACCTCTTCTAACGCCGATTTTTGCTCAGTCTGTTTTTTCAAACACTCAGTCAGCTCCGCTTTTTTATCTTGCTCATAAATTGCGGCGTCAGAAAGCTTTGCTTCTAACTCGCTCAGTGATGTTGAGTGTTTCTCCATTTTCTTTTCTAAATCCGTAATTTTCTTACGAATAGGCTGCGTCAATTGACGGAATTCAGCTTCACGGCGTTTTTGATCTTTTCTATCTTGTGCAGTAACCGTTGCCGTCGCTGCGGGTCTATCTTTCTCTTGTTGATCACGCACTTGCTGCAATTCGAGCTTGTTTTGCTCGGCAAGCCATTGTTGGTAATCTTCTAAATCACCATCAAATTGCTCTACCGTACCGCCGTGAACTAAATACAGCTCATCAGTGGTGGTACGCAGTAAGTGCCTATCATGGGAAACCACAACCAATGCACCTTCAAATGCCATCAAGGCTTCGGTGAGGGCTTGGCGCATGTCTAAATCTAAGTGGTTGGTTGGCTCATCGAGTAATAACAGATTCGGGCGCTGCCAGACAATCAGCGCTAGCACCAAACGTGCTTTTTCCCCGCCAGAGAAACGAAGGCTTGGGTCTGTCACTTGGTCACCTTTAAAGCCAAAACCGCCTAAATAGTCACGCAATTGTTGCTCCGTTTGGTCAGGGGCAAGGCGTGCAAGGTGCTGTAATGGGGACTCTTCTGGGTGCAGGTATTCCAATTGGTGCTGGGCGAAATAACCTAATTTAATGCCTTTGGCGAGGGAAATTTCCCCCTGTAACGGCGGTAAATCGCCTGCTAACATCTTAATTAACGTAGATTTACCTGCGCCATTGCGACCCAGCAACCCAATACGTGAGCCCGGAACCAGATTCAGTTTAATCGATTGTAAAATGACTTTTTCGCCATAACCTGCGCTGACTTTTTCCATCTTTAATAATGGGTTGGGTAGACTTTCAGGCTTACGGAATGAAAAATGGAATGGGTTATCCACGTGAGCAGGTGCCACCATTTCCATTTTTTCCAACATTTTAATACGACTTTGGGCTTGTTTTGCTTTGGTGGCTTGCACTCTAAAGCGGTCGATATAGCTTTGTAAATGTGCGGCTTTAGCCTGCTGGCTTTCATACAGCGCTTGCTGCTGAGCCAGTTTTGTTGCCCGTTGGCGTTCAAATGAAGAGTAGTTTCCCGTGTATTCGAACATGGTTTCTTGCTCAATATGCAGCACTTTATCAATAATTGGGTCGAGAAAATCCCTATCATGGGAAATCAAAATTAACGTGCCTTGGTAGCTTTTCAGCCATTTTTCCAGCCAAATCACTGCATCTAAATCAAGGTGGTTGGTGGGCTCATCGAGTAACAGCAAATCAGAGCGGCAAAGCAGAGCCTGCGCAAGGTTTAAACGCATCCGCCATCCACCAGAAAATGATTTTACTGGTGAGTCTAATTGCGCTTGGCTGAAACCTAAACCATGAAGCAAACTTGATGCACGCGAACGGATTGTCCATGCATCGATAGCATCTAATTGCCCATGAACGACAGCAATGGCGTGACCATCATTTTTTTCATTGGCTTGAGCCAGTTTTTGCTCAAGGGCACGAAACTCGCGGTCACCATCAATGACATATTCGAGTGCTGGCATATCTAATGCAGGGGTTTCTTGGTTGACCCATGCCATAGACCAGTTGCTTGGAAACGTTGCAGAGCCTGCTTCAGCCTGTAATTCGCCTTTTAACAGCGCAAGCAGCGTCGATTTACCGCAGCCGTTTTTACCCACTAAACCAACTTTTTGGCCGGGGTTAATCGTCGCCGTGGCATTGTCCAAAAGAACACGAACGCCTCGACGAATTTGGAGTGAAGAGAAAACAATCATAGCAACCGTCTATTAAAAATATGTTAAATTACCAACGTATATACTCTAAATAATTCACGGTGCAGTTAGGCGACAAGCAAATGAGTCGCTAGTCACCTACTTAAGTAGGTGACTAGTGCGAATGCGCGTAGTCAACAACACTTCAACGTGAAGTATGACGAGTATAGCAGGCAGCATGGTAACGGAAAATGTTCCGTCTGACACGCCTTTGAGGAGGGAAAGATGTCAAATACACCAAAAGTGTTGGTGGTCTATGCCCACCCAGACCCTGATGAATCTATCGCCAACAAGGCGTTGCTTGATGCGGTGCGCGATTTTGAACATGTCACGGTGCATGATTTATACGCGACATACCCCGATTATTTTATTGATGTGACCGCGGAGCAAAAGCTACTGTGCTTGTATGATGTGATTGTTTTTCAGCATCCCCTCTATACTTATAGTTGCCCGGCGTTGTTGAAAGAGTGGTTTGACCGCGTATTAACGCGTCGTTTTGCCACCGATATGGGGTATCAAAAATTAAAAGGCAAATATTGGCGCTCAGTGATTACAACCGGTGAACCTATCCATGCCTATCAACATGATGGGTACAATCGTTACCCTTTAACAGAAATACTTCGTCCATTTGAATTGACTGCATTGATGTGTGATATGCAATGGCTGGAGCCGACCATTATTTATGCAGCACGTCGGCAGCCTAAAGCCCATTTTCAACAGCTGATTGATGACTACCGTCAATGGATACAACAACCGCTGAGTGCAGGAGGGCTTTCATAATGTCAGATATGGGGCTATTTGAATCCGTCATTATTTTTCTCTGTGCGGGTGTCATCATGGTACCTATTGCTCAGAAAATTCGTTTGGGCGCGGTACTCGGGTATCTATTGGCAGGGATTATGATTGGGCCATTTGTGCTCGGCTTTATCCATAATGTTGATGATATTTTGCACTTCTCTGAAATGGGCGTCGTGTTCCTCATGTTTTTAATTGGCTTAGAGTTAAAACCTTCTAAGCTATGGGAACTGCGGCGTTCGATTTTTGGCGTAGGCACCGTTCAAGTGGTGGTCACCGCGGCAATCATGGCATCACTACTGTTTTTAGCTAAGTTTTCATGGCAAGCCGCTATTGTTGGGGGACTAGGAATGGCGATGTCATCGACGGCGATGGCACTGCAACTGATGAACGAAAAGGGCATGTCCAATAAAGAAAGCGGTCAGCTCGGTTTTTCCGTTTTGTTATTCCAAGATATGGCGGTGATCCCGATTATGGCATTAATCCCCTTATTGGCGGGGGACACGGCAACCAGCGATTGGCAAAAAATTGGCTTAAAAGTTGTCGCTTTTGTCGGGTTGTGGGTCGTAGGGCGCTACTTATTGCGCCCGATGTTTAGGTTAGCTGCAAAATCGGGTGTGCATGAAATTTTTACCGCCGCCGCACTCTTAGTGGTATTAGGTTCTGCGTTGATTATGGAAAGCCTCGGTTTTTCGATGGCGTTAGGTACCTTTATGGCAGGAGTCATGTTAGCGGAAACAGAATTCCGTCATGAACTGGAAATCAACATTGAGCCATTTAAGGGCTTGTTATTAGGTCTGTTTTTTATCTCCGTAGGTATGTCGCTCAATTTACAAGTGCTGTGGACCTATTTACCACAGGTATTGATTGCCGTGGTGGTTTTAGTGGCAGTCAAAGCCTTAGTACTCTATTTGCTTGGGTTTGCTGCACGATTACGTAACGGTGCACGAGCCCAATTTTCAGGGGTTTTAAGCCAAGGTGGTGAATTTGCTTTTGTTATCTATGCCACGGCATTTGGAGCAAGTGTGATTGATGAGCGTCAAATGGACCTTTTGCTGGTGGTGGTCACACTTTCGATGATGACAACGCCACTTGTGATGCAGCTGATAGATGCCTATTTGAACTACCGTTATAATCAGCAGCCTGCATCCAGTGAAAAACCCTTTGTAGAAGACAACGACCCGCATGTTATTTTGGTTGGGTTTGGCCGTATGGGGCAAGTGGTTGGGCGTTTATTAATGGCAAATAAAGTCAAAATCACGGTGCTTGAACAAGATGTGACTGCGATTGGTACGATGCGCCGCTATGGTTATACCGTGTATTACGGTGATGCGCGGGAACTGCAATTGCTGCGTTCAGCGGGGGCGGATAAAGCCAAAGCCATTGTGATTACCAGTGATGCGCCAGAAGAAGTGATGGAAATTGTGCAAATTTGCCAAGAAAATTTCCCTAACTTACATATTATTGCCCGAGCAAAAGGCCGTCTGGAAGCGCATGAATTATTGCACTGTGGTGTGACCGACTTTAGCCGTGAAACATTCTCAAGTGCCCTCGAACTCGGTAGCAAGGCATTAATTAGTACTGGTATGCATCCACATAAAGCCTACCGGGCAAAACAGCATTTCCGTCGTTTAGACATGCGCATGTTGCGGGACGTCTATCCCGAAAGTGAAAACAGCGATAGCGGGCAAATTTCACGTGTGAAAGAAGCGCGCCGTGAGCTCAACGAGCTATTTGAAAAAGAGATGCAAAGAGAACACCGACAGCCACATAGCTGGAACAATGAACAATAAGGGTAAGAAATGGCTTCAACACGTAAGCGTTTTATTGCAGGCGCAACCTGCCCGAAATGCCAATCACAAGATACGTTGATGATGTGGCGTGAAGATAAAATTGATGTGGTAGAGTGCGTCAATTGTGGCGACCAACAGCGTCAAGCAGGGGAAGTTGCCACTGAACATGTGAGGCAAAAAGAGCAGGTCATTGGTATTTTTACACCTGAATAAGAGAAATTTGTCAATTCTCAATACATCATCATTGTTTTTCGGTACAATTGGCAAAAAATTTTCCCCTTACGGGTAGTAGGAGATGTCATGAAAGTAGCAAAAGACTTGGTGGTCAGCTTGGCTTATCAAGTAAGAACAGAAGACGGTGTTTTAGTTGATGAGTCCCCGGCAAGCGCGCCACTGGACTATTTGCACGGCCGTGGTTCTTTAATTTCTGGTCTAGAAAAAGCGTTAGAAGGCCGCTCTGTTGGCGAAAACTTCGATGTTGAAGTGGCGTCTGACGATGCATACGGTCAATACGATGACAACTTAGTTCAACGCGTTCCTAAAGACGTCTTTATGGGTGTTGAAGAGCTGGAAGTTGGTATGCGTTTCTTAGCTGATACTGACATGGGCCCCGTTCCTGTCGAAATCACAGGGATTGAAGGCGACGAAGTTATCGTTGACGGTAACCACATGTTAGCAGGCCAAAACCTGAAATTTAATGTTGAAGTCATGGGTATCCGTGAAGCAACAGAAGAAGAAATCGCACATGGCCACGTTCATGGCGCAGATGGTCACGACCATGACCATGACCACGAAGGTGGTTGCTGTGGCGGTGGCGGTCATAGCCACGGTTCAGAAGGCGGTTGCTGTGGTGGTGGCGAAGGTCACGGCCACGGTCACAAACAAGGCGGCTGCGGCTGCCACTAATACGTCGTCGTATTAGTGTTTGTTACAGAATGAAAAAGGAAGCGAAAGCTTCCTTTTTTGTCGCTATCAATAATGCGGCGGCGGTGTTTCTTCTTCTGGTCGCGCCAAATGGGAATCTTGCGACGATTTCAGCCTTTCCGTCACGATGCGTAAATGTTCCTGCATCCGCGTCAACTGCATTTGCTGGTCAGTAATCACTTGATTTAGCTGTTCGATAGCTAATTCTTGGAAAGCCACTTTACTTTCTAAAAGTTCTAAACGTTGTTCGAATGAATGAGATGAGTCCATTTTCGACTCTCCTTAGGCGTTTTCATCATAATCAAACCATCATAATAACCGAACATTACAAATCAACAGATAAGTTTTAGTTAAACATATAGGCGATGAAACCTCTTTTTGTTAATGTTGTCTGAAGAAATGATTATACTGTTTCTATCACAAATAAATAATGAGCACCCAAAGCATTAGGGGCATTATCATAAAATGAATGGTAAACATTGGGTTTACTGTTCAAATAGGTTCGCATTAAAATCATCGGAGATTAGGATGAAATCACTGTTTAAGGCAAGTCTTCTGGCAACAACGTTGGCACTTACTTTCACTGCTCCGCAAGTTATGGCAGCGGAAGCCAAAGCACAAAGTAGCGCATTTAAAAACGCTGAAGAGCGTAATGCTTATGCACTGGGCGCTTCTTTAGGTCGCTACATGCAAAATTCTTTAGAAGAACAAAAAACCATTGGCATTAACTTGGATAACGCACAATTATTGGCGGGTGTTCAAGATGCATTCAATGGTAAAAGCAAAATGACCGATGCAGAAGTTGAAGAAACACTGCGTCAGTTCGAAGGGCAAGTTAAAGCAGCTGCCGACAAAAAAATGAAAGATGAATCCGCCAATAATGAGAAAAAAGGCGCTGAGTTCCGTGAAAAATACGCTAAAGAAAAAGGCGTAGTGAAAACCAAATCTGGCTTACTGTACAAAATTGAAAAAGACGGTACAGGCGCTAAACCTAAAGCAGATGAAACCGTTGTCGTTCACTACAAAGGCTCTCTGATTGATGGTACTGAATTCGATAGCTCTTACTCACGTAACGAGCCGCTGACTATCCCATTAAACTCAGTCATTAAAGGCTGGACTGAAGGTTTAGTAAACCTGAAAAAAGGCGGTAAAATGCAGTTAGTGATCCCAGCTGATTTAGCGTATGGCGAAAACGGCGTTCCGGGTATCCCAGCTAACTCAACTTTAGTTTTTGATGTTGAATTATTAGATATCAAACCAGCAGCTAAATAAAATAGATTTTAGTTGTCATCAAGCCTGAGGCATTTGTCTTGGGCTTTTTTATGCAAATAAGAAAATTAAGCTATACATGGTTATCGATTAAACCACACTAAAAACTAAGATACTTTTGTTTTTTGCCAGGGCAGCTCCTTATTTAAAAACATAGAGCATAAAGTAGATATTACGATGCTGTATATAAGCAAAAACATTGAATTGAAAATAGAAGAAAAAAAGATGTAACGACTCATATCTACACCGGAAGATAACCACGACAAGTAGCGCTGAATCTCGGCGATTAAAGAAAAAGTCAAAAAATATAAAAATGAACGCAATACGATAGGCTTTACTGAGAGTGATAGATTAAAAAAAACAAAAAATAAAATCGTTTTGGTAATAATAACAAATAATGTAAATAAAAGTGAAGCATCCAGAAAATCAATTGCGTTTATATCTTCGTCGGCTAATAATAACGAGAATAAATTAAATAACTGAGGCGTGAGTATGGAAATGAAGTATAAAAATAAGAAAACACTACTCTTAACTCTAGGTAAGGTCATGTCCATGTTATTAATCTTGGGTTAAATTATATCAGTGGATGTTTAGCGTTATTATTTAAAAGTAACGCTAATTAAGTTAATGACTCAAATATACAATTTTCATTGTACTTTTATTGATGGCAATTAGTCAAAATAAAAAAGAGTGCCTACAATCTAGCATTGAATATCCATCAGCGTAGTTATTCCAAAATGTTCAAGGTAACTAATGCGAAAACCCAAATTAAGGTCATCAATTTGGGACTGTAACGGCAACACTCCCAAACCCGAACGACAACGAGTGTAATCGAATATAATCACTGCCTGCGCCATCACCTTCAACAATGTGGCTCCCAGGGCCTAGTGTGGTTACTACGCTAGTTTTAGCCCCATCCATATACTTAATTTGAACCTCAAATGGCATCTCCATCGGTGAGTCTCTAAAGCTATAAGAAACAGTATATTTATGTTTGCCAATGTAAGATTGTATTGGGTACCAAATAGACCATGATCCTAATTTTACTGAGATTACGATATCTTTGTTTCCTGCCATGAAAGCTCCTTATTTAAAAATAAAGAAAATACAGTGGATAATACAGTTAAAAATATAAATGTTTTAGGTGAGTTTCTAATGATATGGAAAGATGTAAAGTGTGAAATATCAATATTTGATAAATAGAAAACAAAAAGGTTAATCACATCAACGATTAATATTAATGAAATAGCTAACACAAAAATACGTTTAAATATGGATTTAATATGTAATGAATAATTTAGCACAGAGGTAAGTAGCAGTGACCGCATTAGCATAATCAGTAAGGTAAAGACGATTGAATAGATAGTCAGCTCATCAACATCTATTGTGACAACGCCAGTGATGAGCAGTAATAATTCGTATATTTCACTAAATGAAACTATTAGGAAGTAAATGATTAGTATGTGGATATTTCGATTAATCAAAACAAACCTCATTAATTAATTTGGCATATGGATAGAATACATTATTATTTATTTTTAATAATTGAATATAATATCTTGATACTATTCTGGCCAAATAAAATGGTAAGAAATTATAGTTTTATTGTTTTAATTATGGTTTCGATTTAAATGTATTATTAATAAAAACTCATTGCAGTGAATGAACTGTGTATATTTAACAACAGTAAGTTGGTTTTTTTCGTTATAAATTATGCGGAATCAAGGCTTATGATCCAGTTTTAGATAAGTCACTGCCTGACGTGGCGATAGAAGCTAACCTTAGTGAATTTTCGGCAAAAAAATCCCCAAATTGTTTAAAACTTGTGATAAAACAGACTGTCTTGCATTCATTCGCTTGACGGCGACGTCTTGGAGTTTTAACTTCAGAAGACTCTATTTTATTATTTATCATCACAATTGTTGATTATATGCGGTGCAATAAAGGCAAATTAGTCGAATAATGAATGCCTTATTAGTCAACTGGATGAAATGTTTACATTAGAAGGATGATGTTGAAAATGTCAGATTCTTTACAGTCACACGACCTCAGCGATATTAATATACTGGATAACCAGCCTTTTGCTGAAACCGACCACGAAATCTTAAAATCATATGAAGCGGCGGTTGATGGCTTAGCAATGCTAATTGGTGGGCACTGTGAAATCGTTCTTCACTCATTGGAAGACCTGAATTGTTCTGCGGTGAGGATTGCTAATGGCCAGCACACAGGGCGTAAAATTGGCTCGCCAATTACTGACCTTGCGCTGCGTATGCTGCACGATATGGCAGATGAAGAATCTAGTGTTTCTAAAGCCTACTTTACTAAAGCGAAAAGCGGCGACTTAATGAAATCAGTGACGATTGCGATCCGCAACCGTAAACAGCGTGTCATTGGTTTACTGTGCATCAATATGAATTTAGATGTACCTTTCTCCGAAATTATTCAATCGTTTATTCCAGAAACAAAACAAGAAGTGACCTCAGATGTGAACTTTGCCTCGTCTGTTGATGACTTAGTAGCTCAAACATTAGAGTACACTATTGAAGAAGTGGGCGCTGACCGTAACGTATCGAATAATGCGAAGAATAAACAAGTTGTTCTGAACCTCTACGAAAAAGGCATTTTCGATATCAAAGATGCCATTAACCAAGTGGCAGATCGCTTAAATATCTCAAAACACACCGTTTATTTATACATTCGTCAGTTTAAGAGTGGTGAATGAGTCACGCTAATCCATTAACGTACTGCATCTTGGTGACGGGCCCAGCATATGGGACGCAACAAGCTGCAAGTGCGTATCAATTTGCCAAAGCCCTTCTTGCAGAAGGGCACACGTTAAAAACCGTATTTTTTTATCGTGAAGGTGTTCTGAACGCAAACCTACTCACCTCTCCCGCAACGGACGAATTTAATTTACTCACCGCTTGGCAGCAACTGGCAAAAGACGCGGGTTGTGAAATGCATATTTGTGTTTCTGCGGCGCTACGACGTGGTGTGGTTGATAAAGAACAGGCTCAAAACTTATCATTACCCGTTAATAATTTAGCTGATGGATTTATTATGAGTGGGTTAGGCAGCTTAGCTGAAGCGATGATGACAACAGATAGAACCCTTCAATTTTAGGAAAGTAAGGTATCGCGTGAAAAAAATTGCCTTCGTTTTTACAACAATACCCCATGGAAATGCAAGTGGGCGTGAAGGGTTGGATGCCTTGCTGGCAACGTCTGCGTTAACGGATGAAATTGAGGTGTTTTTTATTGCTGATGGCGTCTTTCAGCTGTTAGCAAATCAACAACCTAAAGCCATTCTTGCACGGGACTACATTGCAACATTTAAAATATTGCCGTTATATGACATTGAAAATATTTATCTTTGTCAGGAATCACTTCGAGAACGTGGATTATCAGAAATAAACGAGTTTGTACTTGCTCCTAAAATTCTCAGTTCACTTGAAATCCAGCGAAAAATAGCTGATTGTGATGTGGTGCTGAAATTTTAATCGATTGATTGTATTTTGAGCTTGGGTTGTTTTTTGATCTATAGTAGGATCGTTTCTATGCTTTATACATTAGCAACATCTCCGTTTAACTGTGATTTTTCGGCCATACTTCGCCTAATTACAGATAAAGACGCGGTTTTATTGATGCAAGATGGCGTGGCTACTGCAATATCGCAGTCACCTTACCTTGATGCATTGCAAAAAACGGGGGCACAATTATATGCCTTGGATGTCGATATTAACGCTCGAGGGTTGCAAAATACCCTATCACCCGCCGTTTCTGTGATCACATATCAAGGTTTTGTGAAGCTAACAGAAGTCCAAAAACAACATTTTGCCCTATAAAGGCACTAAAAGTTGTATATTTCTTGACACCTGACTCAGTCGGCAATAAAATTTCGCGTCCTCGTGTATCGTCATGTTGGCGAACGAGGTCAAAATCCGTGTTTACGAAGCAAAAAAACCAGGAGCTTTTTTAATAATGGCAACTATTAATCAGCTGGTACGCAAATCTCGTAGCTCGAAAGTTGTTAAAAGCAACGTTCCAGCACTGGAAGCTTGCCCGCAAAAACGTGGCGTATGTACTCGTGTATATACTACCACTCCTAAAAAACCAAACTCAGCATTACGTAAAGTATGCCGTGTTCGTTTAACGAATGGTTTCGAAGTATCTTCCTACATCGGTGGTGAAGGCCACAACTTGCAGGAACACTCCGTAATCCTTATCCGTGGCGGTCGTGTTAAAGACTTGCCAGGTGTGCGTTATCACACCGTTCGCGGCGCACTGGACTGTTCTGGTGTTAAAGACCGTAAGCAAGCTCGTTCTAAATACGGCGCGAAAAAACCTAAGGCTTAATGGATTACCGTTAAGTAAGGCCAAACATTTTAATCTTAATGTCAAAATACTCTCGTAGAGTTTTGGACAAACCTGAATTAACAACGGAGTCATATCCATGCCACGTCGTCGCGTAATAGGTCAACGTAAAATTCTTCCAGATCCTAAGTTCGGATCAGAATTACTGGCCAAGTTTGTAAACATCCTGATGGTAGACGGGAAAAAATCTACTGCTGAAGCAATCGTATATACTGCGCTTGAAACTCTGGCTCAGCGTTCTGGTAAAACTGAACTTGATGCATTCGAATTAGCACTGGATAACGTGCGTCCGACTGTGGAAGTTAAATCCCGCCGTGTTGGTGGTTCAACTTACCAAGTTCCAGTTGAAGTTCGCCCGGTTCGTCGTAATGCCCTGGCAATGCGTTGGATCGTTGATGCTGCTCGTAAACGCGGTGATAAATCTATGGCACTTCGCCTAGCAAATGAATTATCAGACGCTGCTGAGAACAAAGGTTCATCCGTTAAGAAACGTGAAGACGTTCACCGTATGGCAGAAGCTAACAAGGCGTTCGCACACTACCGTTGGTAATTTCTTACCAATCTTAGTGATGTATCTCAGGGTAGCTTTTGCTGCCCTTTATATGAAGAATTGAACGCCCACGAGAGAGGAAAAAATGGCCCGTCAAACGCCCATCGCGCGCTACCGTAATATCGGTATCAGCGCACACATCGACGCAGGTAAAACCACTACTTCTGAACGTATTCTGTTCTATACTGGTGTAAACCATAAAATCGGTGAAACCCACGAAGGTTCAGCAACAATGGACTGGATGGAGCAGGAGCAAGAGCGTGGTATTACTATCACATCTGCTGCGACTACTGCATTCTGGTCTGGTATGGCAAAACAATATGAGCCACACCGTATCAACATCATCGACACCCCAGGACACGTTGACTTCACAATCGAAGTAGAACGTTCTATGCGTGTTCTTGATGGCGCAGTAATGGTTTACTGTGCAGTTGGTGGTGTTCAGCCACAGTCTGAAACTGTATGGCGTCAGGCTAACAAATATAAAGTTCCACGTATCGCGTTCGTTAATAAAATGGACCGTATGGGTGCGAACTTCTTACGTGTTGTTGAGCAATTAAAAACACGTTTAGCGGCTAACGCAGTTCCACTGCAATTACCAGTCGGCGCAGAAGAGTCGTTCACTGGTGTTGTTGACTTGCTGAAAATGAAAGCAATCAAGTGGAGCGATGAAGACCAGGGCGTTACCTTCGAATACGAAGATATCCCTGCGAACCTGCAAGAAGCAGCTGAAGAGTGGCACAACAACCTGATCGAAACCGCAGCAGAAGCATCAGAAGAACTGATGGAAAAATATCTGGGCGGTGAAGAACTGACTGAAGCAGAAGTTAAAGCTGCATTACGTCAACGTGTTCTTGCAAGCGAAATTATCCTGGTTACCTGTGGTTCTGCATTTAAGAACAAAGGTGTTCAGGCGATGCTGGATGCAGTTGTTGATTACTTACCTGCGCCAACAGATGTACCTGCAATCAATGGTATTCTGGACGACGGTAAAGACACTCCTGCTGAGCGTCACGCAAGTGATGATGAGCCATTCTCGTCATTAGCATTTAAAATTGCAACCGACCCATTCGTTGGTAACTTAACGTTCTTCCGTGTTTACTCTGGTGTTGTTAACTCAGGTGACACAGTTCTGAACGCAGTGAAATCGAAAAAAGAACGTTTTGGCCGTATCGTTCAGATGCACGCTAACAAACGTGAAGAGATCAAAGAAGTTCGCGCTGGTGACATCGCGGCGGCTATCGGTCTGAAAGACGTAACTACAGGTGATACTTTATGTGCAGTTGATGCACCAATCATCCTGGAGCGTATGGAATTCCCAGAGCCAGTAATCTCTGTTGCAATCGAACCAAAAACTAAAGCTGACCAAGAAAAAATGGGTATCGCATTAGGCCGTCTGGCTCAAGAAGACCCATCATTCCGCGTATCAAGTGATGAAGAGACTAATCAGACTATCATCGCTGGTATGGGTGAATTGCACTTGGACGTTCTGGTTGACCGTATGCGTCGTGAATTTAAAGTTGAAGCGAACGTTGGTAAACCTCAAGTTGCTTACCGTGAAGCAATCACTGCTAAAGTGACTGACATCGAAGGTAAACACGCGAAACAGTCTGGTGGTCGCGGTCAGTATGGTCATGTCCTTATCGATATGTTCCCACTGAACAAAAACGATAAAGACGGCCTGCCAATGGACTACGAATTTGTCAACGAAATCAAAGGTGGTGTAATTCCAACTGAATACATCCCTGCGGTTGACAAAGGTATCCAAGAGCAGCTGAAATCTGGCCCATTAGCTGGCTACCCTGTTGTTAACATGGGTGTTCGTCTGCATTTCGGTTCTTACCATGATGTTGACTCCTCTGAACTGGCGTTTAAACTTGCGGCTTCACTCGCGTTTAAAGATGGCTTCAAAAAAGCTAAACCTGTTCTGCTTGAGCCAATCATGAAAGTCGAAGTGGAAACACCAGAAGACTACATGGGTGATGTTATTGGTGACCTGAACCGTCGTCGTGGTATGATTGAAGGTATGGATGACCTGCCTACTGGTAAAGTCGTTCGTGCACAAGTACCATTGTCAGAAATGTTCGGTTATGCTACTGACCTGCGTTCTCAGACACAAGGTCGTGCTTCATACTCTATGGAGTTCCTGAAGTACAATGAAGCACCAAACAACGTTGCACAGGCTGTTATCGAAGCTCGTAACGCTAAGTAATCGATTTTACATCGGTTAACTACTTTAATTTAAGTTCCTTCTTTATCGTGAAGAGGGAACTCCATAAGGAATAGAGTCGTGTCTAAAGAAAAATTTGAACGTTCAAAACCGCACGTTAACGTTGGTACTATCGGCCACGTTGACCACGGTAAAACTACTCTGACAGCAGCTATCACTACTGTTCTGGCTAAAACTTACGGCGGTTCTGCTCGTGCATTCGACCAAATCGATAACGCACCAGAAGAAAAAGCGCGTGGTATCACCATCTCTACTTCTCACGTAGAGTATGATACTCCAACTCGCCACTACGCACATGTAGACTGCCCAGGACACGCCGACTATGTTAAAAACATGATCACTGGTGCTGCACAGATGGACGGTGCAATTCTGGTTGTTGCTGCGACTGATGGCCCAATGCCACAAACTCGTGAGCACATCCTGTTAGGTCGTCAGGTTGGCGTTCCTTACATCATCGTGTTCCTGAACAAATGTGACATGGTTGATGACGAAGAACTGTTAGAATTAGTTGAAATGGAAGTTCGTGAGTTACTGTCTCAGTACGACTTCCCAGGCGACGACACTCCAGTTGTTCGCGGTTCAGCTCTGAAAGCGCTGGAAGGCAACCCAGAGTGGGAAGCGAAAATTGTTGAATTAGCAGGTTACCTGGATTCTTACATCCCAGAACCAGAGCGTGCAATTGACCGTCCGTTCCTGCTGCCAATCGAAGACGTATTCTCAATCTCAGGTCGTGGTACAGTAGTAACAGGCCGTGTTGAGCGTGGTATCGTTAAAGTTGGTGAAGAAGTTGAAATCGTTGGTATCAAAGAAACGGTTAAAACAACTTGTACTGGCGTTGAAATGTTCCGTAAATTACTGGACGAAGGCCGTGCGGGTGAGAACGTTGGTGTTCTTCTGCGTGGTACTAAACGTGAAGAAATCGAACGTGGTCAAGTTCTTGCTAAACCAGGTTCAATCAAGCCACACACTAAATTTGAATCAGAAGTATATATTCTGAGCAAAGATGAAGGTGGTCGTCACACTCCATTCTTCAAAGGTTACCGTCCACAGTTCTACTTCCGTACAACTGACGTAACAGGTACTATCGAACTGCCAGAAGGCGTAGAGATGGTAATGCCAGGTGATAACATCAACATGATCGTTACCCTGATCCACCCAATCGCGATGGACGACGGTTTACGTTTCGCAATCCGTGAAGGTGGCCGTACTGTAGGTGCGGGTGTTGTTGCAAAAATCATTGCATAATACCGCTCTTTCTGAATAAGAAAGAACTACTTAGTAAAAAGGGCGTCTTATAGACGTCCTTTTTATACGTTGCAAAATTAAGAACCTATCTCATCAATCATTTCTAAATAATTATTGGTGAGATAGGCTCTGAAACAACGAATTGATAATTGCGTCGGTTCCTTTGCGCAGTTATATGAGATTTATTAAGGTTTTGCTCCGAAGATATGGTATATTTTACCGCTGCCACAAAAAAAACCTGATTTTTCCTATTGGTGTGGCTGAAAATTTACTGAGCATGCTGAAAATCCTGCAAAATGGATAGCACTTGTGAAATGGAAAGTACTGACGAACGAATAGTACTTGCGAAATAGAATGTGGCTGCAATGGGTTGTGTTTGCAGAACAAATACCGCTAATTACCTCCATTAACAAGGCTAATTGCTTTAACTCGCAGGTGATGTTATTGATATCCCTATCAAATTTTGCAGGCTTGGTTTGTAGTAATTGAGGGATATGTTGGCATATTCTATTGGTTTGGCTTGATTACTTACCCTTGTAGGTAACAGGCTTTGTACATACTTCATGGTAACAGGTTGAATTATGAGTGCGAATAGCGAAGCTCAAGGAAGTGGACGCAGTGCAGACATTTTCAAATGGGTAATTGTCTGTGCCCTATTAATAATTGCGATTGTTGGCAACTATTACTTCCGTCAATATAATCTCGCGCTGCGTGCTTTTGCAGTTGTGGCTGTGGTCGCTATTGCAGGTGCTGTCGCTTTATGGACAACAAAAGGTAAAGCAACACTGGCGTTTGCACGCGAAGCTCGTGTCGAGATGAGAAAAGTCATTTGGCCAACTCGCCAGGAAACATTACAAACTACTTTAATTGTTGCCGCAGTAACGGCTGTAATGTCATTAATACTGTGGGGATTAGATGGTATCCTGGTGCGTTTAGTTTCATTTATTACAAGCCTGAGGTTATTCTAAATGTCCGATTCACCTAAAAAGCGCTGGTATGTCATTCAGGCATTCTCTGGTTTTGAAGGTCGCGTAGCACAATCTTTACGTGAACATATCAAATTACATGCTATGGAAGATTTTTTTGGCGAAGTTATGGTTCCAACAGAAGAAGTTGTTGAAATCCGTAGCGGTCAGCGCCGTAAGAGTGAACGTAAATTCTTCCCAGGCTATGTCTTAGTCCAAATGGTCATGAACGATGACTCTTGGCACTTAGTACGTAGTGTACCTCGTGTAATGGGGTTCATTGGTGGGACGTCAGACCGTCCAGCACCAATTAGCGATAAAGAAGTTGATGCTATCATGAACCGCTTACAACAAGTTGGTGATAAACCACGTCCGAAAACACTGTTTGAACCAGGTGAAATGGTTCGTGTTAGCGAAGGTCCATTTGCTGACTTTAACGGTGTTGTTGAAGAAATTGATTACGAAAAGAGCCGCTTAAAAGTTTCTGTTTCTATCTTCGGTCGTGCAACTCCAGTCGAATTGGATTTTGGCCAAGTCGAAAAAGCCTAATCTAAACGACAAAACTGACTTGCAAAAGGCGTGAAATTTGACTACAATTTCGCGCCTTTTGTTTTTATGCTTTGCCAATTTGCTTCTTAATTGAGCTTACATAGGCGGGGCATGTTTAATTAACGGGGAGCCTTACAAACGTTAAGGCGCTATCACCCATCTAGAGGAAATATCATGGCTAAGAAAGTTCAAGCCTACGTTAAGCTGCAAGTTGCAGCTGGTATGGCGAACCCAAGTCCACCAGTTGGTCCAGCTCTGGGTCAACAAGGTGTTAACATCATGGAATTCTGTAAAGCGTTCAACGCAAAAACAGACAGCCTGGAAAAAGGTTTACCAATTCCTGTTGTTATTACTGTTTACGCAGACCGTTCTTTCACTTTCGTTACCAAAACTCCACCTGCAGCCGTTCTGCTGAAAAAAGCAGCTGGCGTTAAGTCTGGTTCAGGCAAGCCTAACAAAGAGAAAGTAGGTAAAGTTACCTCTGCTCAGATTCGCGAAATCGCTGAAACTAAAGCTGCGGACATGACTGGTGCTGACGTTGACGCTATGATGCGTTCAATCGAAGGTACTGCTCGTTCCATGGGCCTGGTTGTGGAGGACTAAGACAATGGCTAAACTGACTAAGCGCATGCGCAATATCCGTGAAAAAGTTGATGCTACTAAACAGTATGACATCGCTGAAGCCGTTGCACTGCTGAAAGAATTAGCGACTGCTAAATTCGTTGAAAGCGTTGACGTTGCTATTAACCTGGGCATCGATGCTCGTAAATCTGACCAGAACGTTCGCGGTGCAACTGTACTGCCACACGGTACTGGCCGTTCAGTTCGCGTTGCTGTGTTCGCACAAGGCGCAAACGCTGAAGCTGCTAAAGCTGCTGGCGCTGAATTGGTTGGTATGGAAGATCTGGCTGATAAAATCAAAGCTGGCGAAATGGACTTTGACGTTGTTATTGCTTCTCCAGATGCAATGCGCGTTGTTGGCCAATTAGGTCAAGTTTTAGGCCCACGTGGTCTGATGCCAAACCCGAAAGTTGGTACTGTAACTCCTAACGTTGCTGAAGCGGTTAATAACGCTAAAGCAGGTCAGGTTCGCTACCGTAACGACAAAAACGGAATCATCCACACCACTATCGGTAAAGTTGATTTCGACGCTGACAAACTGAAAGAAAACCTAGAAGCACTGCTGATCGCGCTGAAAAAAGCAAAACCAGCTTCTGCTAAAGGTATTTTCATCAAGAAAGTTAGCCTGTCTACCACTATGGGTGCAGGTGTTGCTGTTGACCAAGCTGGTCTGTCAGCGACAGTTTAATTGCTATAGCTTCGGCTAATAAGTAATTAGGCTTTACCTTTGCGTTGATTTTGTATAAAATTTGACGCCTTGAGTTTGTTGGGTATAGCAATGTACCCAACAAACCACAAATTTCGGTATGGAGTCTGGCCTTTCCAGACCCCGTCCAAGACCGCAGGTGTGCTATTTATAGTCACTTAATTTACCTGCGTAGACGGTGACAGAGATACCTAGAATTTTATTCTGGATTCTATTCTGCTCACCGTGTTTTAGCGCTCAAATACATGTTGTATCTGAGTGATGTGAGTCCCGGGGGTTTCCCGGTTAATCCAGGAGCAAGAAGCTAATGGCACTAAATCTTCAAGACAAACAAGCGATTGTTGCTGAAGTCAGCGAAGTAGCCAAAGGCGCGCTTTCTGCAGTTGTTGCTGATTCACGCGGCGTAACTGTAGCAAAAATGACTGAACTGCGTAAAGCAGGTCGCGAAGCTGGCGTTTATATCCGTGTTGTTCGTAACACACTGATTCGCCGTGCTGTTGAAGGTACTTCTTACGATGTACTGAAAGACGTGTTTGTCGGTCCAACCTTAATTGCTTTCTCTAACGAACACCCGGGCGCTGGCGCTCGTCTGTTCAAAGAGTTCGCGAAAGCGAATCCAGCATTTGAGATTAAAGCTGCGGCCTTTGAAGGTGAGTTAATCCTAGCGAAAGATATCGATCGTCTGGCAACTCTCCCAACTTACGATGAAGCAATCGCACGCCTGATGGCAACCATGAAAGAAGCCGCTGCCGGCAAATTGGTTCGTACTCTGGCTGCTCTGCGCGATCAGAAAGAAGCTGCATAAGCCCTTTCCTTCGTTGCTTTTTAACGTATAAACTATTTCTGAATTTTAGGAACACTTGTTATGTCTATCACTAAAGACCAAATCCTTGATGCAGTTGCAGAAATGTCTGTAATGGACGTTGTTGAACTGATTACTATGATGGAAGAAAAATTCGGCGTTTCTGCTGCTGCAGCTGTTGCTGTTGCTCCAGGTGCTGCTGCTGAAGCTGCTGAAGAAAAAACTGAATTCGACGTTGTTCTGTCTGCTATCGGCGGTAACAAAGTTGCAGTTATCAAAGCAGTTCGTGGCGCAACCGGTCTTGGCCTGAAAGAAGCTAAAGACATGGTAGAGTCAGCTCCAGCGACAATCAAAGAAGCTGCAAGCAAAGACGAAGCTGAAACTCTGAAGAAAGCTCTTGAAGAAGCAGGCGCTTCTGTTGAACTTAAATAAGTTCAATTTCAAGAACGCAGCTTAATCTAATTAGGCTGACGGCTGGTGATTTTTTAATCACCAGCCTTTTTGCGCTGTAAAGCGTGATGGGTGTTAACAGCTTTTCACGCAGTTTTATTGTTAACAACAACCCTCCAATACTTCTTTCTATTGACGACTTAATATACTGTGTTCTTCGCTACGACCCGCTCGGGTAGCTCGGTAGCCAAAGCGCACAATGAAATGATTTAAGAGTAATAGCAATGAGTATTACGGAAAGTATTCATTTTCCATTTCTTATATAAAACGCGTTGCGGTTAAGACTCTTTTTTAAGAGCTAACCACTTGGGTCACTGATCAACGAGCTGAGGAAACCTATGGTTTACTCCTATACCGAGAAAAAACGTATTCGTAAGGACTTTGGTAAACGTCCACAAGTTTTGGATATACCTTACCTCCTTTCTATCCAACTTGACTCGTTCCAGAAGTTTATCGAGCAAGATCCTGATGGCCAGAATGGGCTGGAAGCAGCTTTCCGTTCTGTGTTTCCAATTCAGAGCTACAGCGGTAGTGCTGAACTGCAATATGTCAGCTATCGTTTAGGCGAGCCTGTTTTTGATGTTAAAGAATGTCAAATTCGCGGTGTAACTTATTCTGCTCCTCTGCGTGTTAAATTACGTCTCATCGTTTATGAGCGTGAAGCACCAGAAGGCACCGTTAAAGATATCAAAGAACAAGAAGTCTACATGGGTGAAATTCCACTCATGACTGAAAACGGAACCTTCGTTATCAACGGTACAGAGCGTGTTATCGTATCTCAGTTACACCGTAGTCCAGGTGTGTTCTTCGATAGCGATAAAGGTAAAACACACTCTTCAGGTAAAGTGTTATATAACGCACGTATTATTCCTTACCGTGGTTCATGGCTTGATTTCGAATTCGACCCGAAAGATAACCTGTTTGTACGTATTGACCGTCGCCGTAAATTACCTGCGACCATTATTCTGCGTGCAATGGATTACAATACCGAAGAAATCTTAAATCTGTTCTTCGATAAAACTGTATTCCAAATCCGTGATAATAAACTGATGATGACGCTGGTTCCTGAGCGTCTGCGTGGTGAAACTGCTTCTTTTGATATCGAAGCGAACGGTAAAGTCTATGTTGAAAAAGGCCGCCGTATCACTGCACGTCATATTCGTCAGTTAGAAAAAGAAGAAGTTAGCAACATCGAAGTGCCTGTTGAATATATCGCAGGTAAAGTTGTTGCAAGAGACTACATCGATGAAAGTACCGGTGAGCTGATTTGTGCAGCGAACATGGAGCTTTCTTTAGACATGTTGGCACGTCTGAGCCAGTCTGGTCATAAAACAATCGAAACATTGTTTACCAATGACTTAGACCACGGTGCTTACATTTCTGAAACTATTCGTGTCGACCCAACTAACGACCGTCTGAGTGCATTGGTAGAAATCTACCGCATGATGCGTCCTGGTGAGCCACCGACCCGTGAAGCGGCAGAAAACCTGTTCGAGAACCTGTTCTTCTCTGAAGACCGTTACGACTTGTCTGCTGTAGGTCGTATGAAGTTCAACCGTTCACTGAACCGCGATGAAATTGAAGGTTCTGGTATCCTGAGCGAAGAAGACATCATCGAGGTGATGCGCAAGCTCATCGATATCCGTAACGGTAAAGGCGAAGTCGATGACATCGACCACTTAGGTAACCGTCGTATTCGTTCCGTTGGTGAGATGGCAGAGAACCAATTCCGTGTCGGTCTGGTTCGTGTTGAGCGTGCAGTGAAAGAGCGTCTTTCTCTGGGCGACCTCGATGCATTAATGCCACAGGATATGATCAACGCTAAGCCTATTTCAGCCGCAGTTAAAGAGTTCTTTGGTTCCAGCCAGCTGTCACAATTTATGGACCAGAACAACCCACTGTCTGAAATTACGCACAAACGTCGTATCTCTGCATTAGGCCCAGGTGGTTTGACTCGTGAACGTGCGGGCTTTGAAGTACGTGACGTACATCCAACTCACTACGGTCGTGTATGTCCAATCGAAACGCCTGAAGGTCCAAACATCGGTCTGATCAACTCATTATCTGTTTATGCACAGACCAATGAGTACGGTTTCTTAGAAACTCCATACCGTTTAGTTCGTGATGGCTTAGTAACTGATGAAATCCACTATCTGTCTGCGATTGAAGAAGGTAACTTCATCATTGCTCAGGCGAACACCGTATTAGGTGAAGATGGTAGCTTTATCGAAGAGTTAGTCACTTGTCGTAACAAAGGTGAATCAAGCTTATTCAGCCGTGAACAGGTTGAATATATGGACGTTTCGACTCAACAGGTTGTTTCTGTTGGTGCGTCACTGATCCCATTCCTTGAACACGATGACGCCAACCGTGCATTGATGGGTGCGAACATGCAACGTCAAGCGGTTCCAACTTTACGTGCTGACAAACCATTAGTCGGTACAGGTATGGAACGTGCAGTAGCGGTTGACTCTGGTGTAACGGCTGTTGCAAGACGCGGTGGTTCAGTTCAGTACGTTGATGCTTCTCGTATCGTTATCAAAGTTAACGAAGATGAGATGTATCCAGGCGAAGCTGGAATCGACATTTATAACCTGACTAAATATACCCGTTCTAACCAGAACACCTGTATTAGCCAGATGCCTTGCGTATCTTTAGGTGAGCCAGTTGAACGTGGTGACGTGTTAGCAGATGGTCCTTCAACAGACCTCGGCGAATTAGCACTGGGTCAAAACATGCGCGTGGCATTCATGCCATGGAATGGTTATAACTTCGAAGACTCCATCTTAGTTTCTGAGCGTGTTGTTCAAGAAGACCGTTTCACAACGATCCATATTCAGGAACTCTCTTGTGTGTCTCGTGACACCAAATTAGGGCCTGAAGAAATCACTGCGGATATTCCAAACGTCGGTGAAGCTGCACTTTCTAAACTGGATGAATCCGGTATCGTTTATATCGGTGCAGAAGTGAAAGGCGGCGACATTCTGGTTGGTAAAGTAACACCGAAAGGTGAAACTCAGTTAACCCCAGAAGAGAAACTGCTGCGTGCTATCTTCGGTGAAAAAGCGTCAGACGTTAAAGACTCTTCTTTACGTGTTCCTAACGGTGTTTCTGGTACGGTTATCGACGTACAAGTATTTACCCGTGATGGCGTAGAGAAAGACAAACGTGCATTAGAGATCGAAGAAACTCAGTTACGTGATGCGAAGAAAGACTTAACAGAAGAGCTGCGTATTTTCGAAGCTGGCCTGTTTGCTCGTATTCGTTCTGTACTGGTTAACGGCGGAATTGAAGCTGAAAAACTGGACAAACTGCCTCGCGATCGTTGGTTAGAGTTATCTTTAGCTGATGAAGAGAAGCAAAACCAGTTAGAGCAATTAGCTGAACAGTATGACGAACTGAAATCTGAGTTCGAGAAAAAACTCGATGCTAAACGTCGTAAGATTACCCAAGGTGATGATCTGGCACCTGGCGTACTGAAAATTGTTAAGGTTTATCTGGCTGTTAAACGTCAGATCCAACCGGGTGATAAAATGGCGGGTCGCCATGGTAACAAAGGTGTTATCTCAAAAATCAACCCAGTTGAAGACATGCCTTACGATGAAAACGGTAACCCAGTTGACATCGTTCTGAACCCACTGGGCGTACCATCACGTATGAACATCGGTCAGATTTTGGAAACCCACTTAGGGATGGCAGCAAAAGGTATTGGTGAGAAAATCAATGCTATGCTTAAACAGCATGAAGAAGTTGCCAAACTGCGTGAGTTTATCCAAAAAGCGTACGATTTAGGTGATGACCCACGCCAGAAAGTTGACTTGAACACTTTCTCTGACGAAGAAGTTATGCGTTTGGCTGAGAACCTGAAAAAAGGTATGCCAATTGCGACACCAGTGTTTGATGGTGCGAAAGAGAAAGAAATCAAAGAACTGCTGAAACTGGGCGGTCTGCCAACTTCAGGTCAGATTACATTATTCGATGGTCGTACTGGCGAGCGTTTTGAACGTCAAGTTACCGTTGGCTACATGTACATGCTGAAACTGAACCACTTGGTTGACGATAAGATGCACGCCCGTTCAACAGGTTCTTACAGCTTGGTTACTCAGCAACCGCTGGGTGGTAAAGCGCAGTTCGGTGGTCAGCGTTTCGGGGAGATGGAAGTGTGGGCACTAGAAGCATACGGTGCAGCCTATACTCTTCAAGAAATGCTTACAGTTAAATCGGATGACGTTAACGGCCGTACGAAGATGTATAAAAACATCGTCGATGGCAGCCATCAGATGGAACCTGGCATGCCGGAATCTTTCAACGTATTGCTGAAAGAAATCCGCTCACTGGGTATCAACATCGAGCTGGAAGACGAGTAATTCGTTTTGTGCCGGAGGGTTCGCCTTCCGGCCAATGTAAGCACTGGGATTTGGGGAGAGTGGCTTTGAACACTCACCTGACAGGTCTAACTCCGACAGGAGCATTTTGTGAAAGACTTAATAAAGTTTCTGAAAGCGCAAACCAAGACCGAAGAGTTTGATGCTATCAAGATTGCTCTGGCATCACCTGATATGATCCGTTCATGGTCATTCGGTGAAGTGAAAAAGCCAGAAACCATTAACTACCGTACGTTCAAACCTGAGCGTGATGGTCTTTTCTGTGCGCGTATTTTCGGGCCAGTAAAAGACTACGAATGTCTGTGCGGTAAGTACAAACGTTTAAAACACCGCGGTGTGATTTGTGAGAAGTGTGGCGTTGAAGTTACACAGACCAAAGTCCGTCGTGAGCGCATGGGTCACATTGAACTTGCTTCTCCGACTGCACATATTTGGTTCTTAAAATCACTGCCATCCCGTATCGGTTTGCTGCTCGATATGCCACTGCGCGATATCGAACGCGTTCTGTACTTTGAATCATATGTGGTTGTTGAAGGCGGTATGACTAGCCTTGAGCGCGCACAGATTCTGACAGAAGAGCAATACTTAGATGCGCTGGAAGAATTCGGTGACGAATTTGATGCGAAAATGGGTGCGGAAGCTATCCAAGGCCTGCTGAAAAACCTCGATCTTGAGAACGAGTGTGAAACGCTGCGCGAAGAGTTAAACGAAACTAACTCTGAAACTAAGCGTAAAAAGCTGACCAAACGTATCAAACTGCTGGAAGCGTTTATTCAATCTGGTAACAAACCAGAGTGGATGATCTTAAACGTGCTGCCAGTATTACCACCGGATCTGCGTCCATTAGTTCCACTCGATGGTGGCCGTTTCGCTACGTCGGATCTGAACGATCTGTATCGTCGCGTGATCAACCGTAATAACCGTCTGAAACGCCTTCTGGATCTGGCTGCGCCAGACATCATCGTACGTAACGAAAAACGTATGTTGCAAGAAGCGGTTGATGCGTTGTTAGATAACGGTCGTCGTGGTCGTGCTATCACAGGTTCTAACAAACGTCCTCTGAAATCTTTGGCAGATATGATCAAAGGTAAACAAGGTCGTTTCCGTCAGAACTTACTTGGTAAGCGTGTTGACTACTCAGGTCGTTCTGTTATCACCGTAGGTCCATACCTGCGTCTGCATCAGTGCGGTCTGCCGAAGAAAATGGCTCTTGAGTTATTCAAACCATTTATCTATGGCAAATTAGAATTACGTGGTCTGGCAACAACCATCAAAGCTGCGAAGAAAATGGTTGAGCGCGAAGAAGCCGTTGTTTGGGATATCTTGGATGAAGTTATCCGCGAACACCCAGTCATGCTGAACCGTGCACCAACACTTCACCGTCTGGGTATTCAAGCGTTCGAACCAATTTTGATCGAAGGTAAAGCTATCCAATTGCACCCACTCGTTTGTGCGGCATACAACGCCGACTTCGATGGAGACCAAATGGCGGTACACGTTCCTTTGACTCTGGAAGCTCAGTTAGAAGCACGTGCGTTGATGATGTCAACTAACAACATCCTGTCACCTGCAAGTGGTGAGCCTATCATCGTTCCTTCACAGGACGTTGTATTGGGTCTCTACTACATGACGCGTGACTGCGTAAACGCGAAAGGCGAGGGCATGGTATTAGCCGGTCCTAAAGAAGCTGAGCGTGTTTACCGTTCAGGTCATGCTTCACTGCATGCCCGCGTTAAAGTCCGTATCACTGAAGAAGTAAAAGATTCGGAAGGTAACATCACTATCAACACGGGGTTAGTTGATACCACGGTTGGTCGTGCAATTTTATGGATGATCGTACCAAAAGGTCTGCCTTACGCGCTGGTTAACCAAGCGTTAGGTAAGAAAGCGATCTCTAAAATGCTGAACACCTGTTACCGTGTTCTGGGCCTGAAGCCTACGGTTATTTTTGCTGACCAAATCATGTATACCGGATTTGCCTATGCGGCACGTTCAGGTGCATCAGTTGGTATCGACGATATGGTTATTCCAGAGAAAAAAGCTGGGATCATCGCCGAAGCAGAAGCAGAAGTGGCAGAAATTCAGGAACAGTTCCAGTCTGGTCTGGTTACAGCAGGCGAACGTTACAACAAAGTTATCGATATCTGGGCAGCGGCAAACGAACGTGTTGCTAAAGCGATGATGGAAAACTTGTCAACTGAATCCGTTATCAACCGTGATGGCGTCGAAGAACAACAAGTTTCTTTCAACAGTATCTTTATGATGGCCGACTCCGGTGCTCGTGGTTCCGCCGCTCAGATTCGTCAGTTGGCGGGTATGCGTGGTCTGATGGCTAAGCCAGATGGCTCCATCATCGAAACACCAATCACGGCAAACTTCCGTGAAGGTCTGAACGTTCTCCAGTACTTTATTTCAACGCACGGTGCGCGTAAAGGTCTTGCCGATACCGCATTGAAAACAGCGAACTCCGGTTATCTGACTCGTCGTTTAGTCGACGTTGCACAGGACTTGGTTGTTACTGAAGACGACTGTGGAACTCACGAAGGTATCCTGATGACTCCGGTTATCGAGGGTGGCGACGTTAAAGAACCACTGCGTGAGCGTGTACTGGGTCGTGTGACTGCTGAAGATATCCTGATCCCAGGTACAGCGGACATTCTGGTTCCACGTAACACTCTGCTTCACGAAAAACTGTGTGACCTGTTAGAAGCTAACTCCGTCGACAGCGTGAAAGTGCGTTCAGTTGTAAGCTGTGAAACAGACTTCGGTGTGTGTGCTCACTGTTATGGTCGTGACCTTGCTCGTGGTCATATCATTAACAAAGGTGAAGCTATCGGTGTTATCGCGGCACAGTCAATCGGTGAGCCGGGTACACAGTTAACGATGCGTACGTTCCACATCGGTGGTGCGGCATCTCGTGCGGCAGCTGAATCTAGCATCCAAGTACGTAACACAGGTACGCTGAAACTGTTCAACGCGAAATACGTGACGAACTCAGAAGGCAAACTGGTTATTACTTCACGTAATACTGAACTGCGTCTGATTGACGAATTCGGTCGTACGAAAGAAAGCTACAAAGTTCCTTACGGTGCGCACCTGTCTAAAGGTGATGGCGCTGCGGTAACGGGTGGCGAAACTGTTGCGAACTGGGATCCACATACCATGCCAGTCGTCAGTGAAGTTTCTGGTTTCATCAGCTTCTCTGACATGCTTGATGGTCAAACAATGACGCGTCAGACTGATGAATTAACCGGTCTGTCTTCAATCGTTGTTCTGGATTCTGCGGAACGTACCAGTGGTGGTAAAGACCTGCGTCCTGCTCTGCGTGTTATTGACGCAAATGGTAACGATGTACTTATCCCTAACACAGACATGCCAACCCAGTACTTCTTACCGGGTAAAGCAATTGTTCAGTTAGACGATGGCGTTGCTATTAATGCGGGTGATACTTTAGCGCGTATTCCACAAGAATCTGTGGGTACGAAAGATATCACGGGTGGTCTGCCACGCGTAGCTGACTTGTTCGAAGCACGTCGTCCGAAAGAGCCTGCAATCTTGGCTGAAATCAGCGGTATTATCTCGTTTGGTAAAGAAACCAAAGGGAAACGTCGTCTGGTTATCACCCCATTAGATGGTAGCGATCCGTACGAAGAGATGATCCCTAAATGGCGTCAGCTCAACGTGTTCGAAGGTGAGATCGTTGAACGCGGTGACGTTGTTTCTGATGGTCCAGAATCTCCACATGATATTCTGCGTCTGCGTGGTGTCCATGCTGTTACGCGTTATATCACGAACGAGGTTCAGGAAGTTTACCGCTTACAAGGCGTTAAGATAAACGATAAACACATCGAAGTTATCGTTCGTCAGATGCTGCGTAAAGTAACAATCGCGGATGCAGGAAGTTCTGAATTCCTCGAAGGTGAACAAGTCGAGTACTCACGTGTTAAAGTTTCTAACCGTAAACTGGAAGTTGAAGGTAAAATTCCAGCCAATTACGCACGCGACCTGTTGGGTATCACTAAAGCATCTCTGGCAACAGAGTCCTTTATCTCAGCAGCATCGTTCCAAGAAACAACACGCGTACTGACAGAAGCAGCGGTAGCAGGTAAACGTGATGAACTGCGTGGTCTGAAAGAAAACGTTATTGTTGGACGTCTGATCCCAGCTGGTACTGGTTTTGCGTATCACCAAGACCGTATCCGTCGCCGTCATCTGAACGACGTTGTGGAAGCTCCACAAGTTAGCGCAGATGAAGCAACAGCGAACTTAGCTGAACTGTTAAATGCAGGTTTCACGAGTGATAACCAGAACTAATTTCTGATATCCAAGTGTATCTTGATAGAAACCGGTGTCGTAAGGCGCCGGTTTTTTTATGAGTAATGGAAATAAGTTTATCTATTACTAAGTAATGATATCGGTACGGTGACTCTTCGATTTTCTTGTTTTTCCTCCCAGCTTTTCATATCGAACATCCATAAATTTTCAACAGTGATTTCATAAAAGCGCGAATGGCCATTACCACTTAACTCATCAAGTGGAATTCGAGCACTATTGGTTGAAACTTCATCAAAGGGAGATTGGGGGTAAAATTCATCCAATGCTTCCTCACATTCCATCGCGGATAGCTCACGTGCTTTCCCAGTAAATTGCATTCCATCAAGGCCAAACTGTAGCATTTCAGGCAATGAGTGATTAAATAATGATCCACTGACCTTTTCGTTTTGTTGGATATTTTTAGAATGCTTAGCTTGCCGAGATGAAAACCAAATAAAGCGTAGCGGGTTTAATTTAACGCAATGTTCGACGGTTGATGCCCAAGGTAATTGGTCATCACCTTGTGTGGCGAGTGTTAAAAAGCGGGTGTTTTGCAGTAATAACAAACTGCGCGTTTTTAAATTCATATTGAGTCCTTTTATGAAAAATGGAATTAAAATTATTTAATTTTGAAAGTGTAATAAGAAGAATATGAAGAAATTGAATATAAGGAAGTGATAGAGTTTACATAATGTCTAAGTTGCCATTTTATTGAGTTGTTATAAATTTCAAAAGGTTGATTGAATTTTTTCATTTTTATCTATGGGTAGTCACTGGTGAGATCAATTGTTTGTTTTTATGATGTTAGCCATTGGGTTAGGTTATTATTTTTGTTGGTTATTCTTGTTTTTTATTTAAGTAGCATAAAAAAGTTGAAGCAATATAAAGGTTAATCTCGTAATAATAAACTTGATGTTTTATTAGTGTTTGTTAAAAAAAATTATCCATTTAATTATAAAAACCACTTTTAATTTTTATGGGAAGAAGATGAATTAAAATAAGTGATAATAAATTACCTCGATAAAAACATGAGGTAATAATTTATGAAATCACTATTAGGTATATTTTTATTTAAAATTTAAAAGGAATATTAAATGGATAAAGATGTTGTAAACAACCAAATTGATAATGATATGACCAATCCTGTTATAAATTCGAACCTTCCTGTGAACTCACTTGGTGCGATAGCCACCTCTCAAATTGTGACGGGTAGTGGCTCTATTGCATTGGATTTAGTTGTTATTATTGATACCAGTGGATCAATGTCGGATGAATCTAGCGATTTGAGTCAGCAAATCGATGCTGCGATTGAAAAAGCATCAGCAGAATGCCCCTCACAGCTACGCGCTACGTTTTTAGGTATTCAAGGAACGTGGGATAAAACTAAGTTTGATCAATCAGTGAGTGATTATTTAACGGCCTTGGGTGTTAGCCAAGGCAGTTTACAAGCAAGGCAGCCTTTTAAAGAGGCTGATGGCATTGACCATGCCGGTAACAAAGAGGATTTGTGCCGTGCAGTCATTGATGTCAGTAACTATTTTGATTGGCGTGACAATGCACGCCGCGCGATTTTTGTGTTGGGAGATGAAGGTTTAGAGGGCGGGGGAGGGACGTTAACCAGTGCGGCAGTACTGAAAAATAATGAAGCGATTACCGTTGCACAAAATGCCCACGTCAAAGTGTATACCTACCAAGGGACACCGAATGATGACCCGTCAAATATTGACCGCTTCCCAACCTTGGGTGACCGTGACAAAGTCACAAAAGAATACGAGCGCCTAGCAGTACAAACGGGAGGACGTTCATACATTTATACCACTGGGATCGCGAATTTCACGTTAGTCTTACAGGAAATTTTATGCGATAGCTTAACGCCTCCAGGGCGTCCGGAAATAGAGAAATCTAGCTGTGCAACAGTTTGTGAGCAACTTCCTTTGATTATAGCGACGGTTAATACGTTAGCTGAGATTATCAATAAGACGATTGATGCTTGCTGCTCAAAAGAGCCCGATAAGCACCATGATGTGGTTAAACCTTGCCAATGTACCCATTGATGACTGATTTTTAGACAAAAAAAGAGGGATAATCTCCCTCTTTTCTATTTTTGCGTATAGCGTTACGGACTAATAGAAGATACCAATGATTGCACAATGCGCAACAAAACCGACCATTAGCGGTACCGCCGTTCGTTTCACTACATCGAAAGGCTGTAGCTTAGCACCACTGGATACGGCAATGATCACCCCTGCAACAGGAGACATACCACGACCCATATGGGAAGCTTGCTGCATTGGTAGGATCATTGAAATCGGGTTCACGCCCATGCTGTGTGCGATTTGTGGAATCAACTCCACAAACGCTAAGAATGGTGCATTACCTGAGCCCATGATAATTGCGGCTGCGAGTGTGACGAGGGCGAAAACGATCGCCATGGCAAACGGTGGTAAACCGACAGACTCTGCACCTAAAATCAGTTGGTCGATAGCACCACTGACTTTGATACCGTGAGCAAATACCCCAGCAGCAACAAGTAAACCAACAACGTTACTGAAAGCGTGTCCCATCCCATTAAGGAATGTTTGGAAACCATTACATACCAATTTAAAATTACGTATTCTTAGAGTTTCAATCACCATACAAATTGCCATTGCAATTAATACAATGGTCACCACATCTAAGTGAATACCTGCAAAGAATAGATTGGATGTACCAACTGCCATCACGATTGGTAGCATAGGAAGAAATGCATAGTATCCCGGGACGGATTTTTTACTTTCTTCTTTTTCGTGAGACTGAACGGCTTTCCCGATCTCAGGCACAAAACCTTGTTTGCGGTCACAATGTCGCTGCCAGAAAATATGGGTAATACCAACGACAAGCACGGTGGCTAATGCCGCAGGGCCTTGGTAGTAAAGCACATATTCAACGACAGACATGTCGACAGCTTTCGCACCTCGGATAGCATCAATAGCCGTTGGCGTATAGGCAACGCCGAGCGAAGTGGCGATCACCCCAGCCGCAGAGGCTGGTGATAAACCTAAGCCAATCATGATAGGGAACATGGTGCCCATTAACAACACGGCAAGGCCTGTTGCAGATGGGATAGCGAGTTGCAGGATACTTGCTAGTAAGAAAGAGAAAAACAACAGCACATATGGCGAGCGCATATTTTTCAGTGGCTTAGTGGCAACACGAACCACGGCTTCATTGGCACCGATATGGTCCATATATTGTGCAAAGCCCATCAGCGCCATGATCATCAAACCAAGGTCTGCTGCACGACTACTGAAAAGGTCTCGCATCACTTCAAATGGGTCAAGCCAAGTTATCCCTGTGGTTGCAACGTTTTTAGGCAGGATTGGACCCCAACCCAATGCCATGGTGAAGATCATCAGCGCTAAACCCGCGATTAATAACACGGGTTCTGCTTTGTAGCCCTTCAAAATAAACCGTGCAACCAAAACAACGATAATCAGAACCGTTAGAATTGGGATCATGCTTTTGCTCCTGGTTTGAAGCGTTCAGCGGTGATCTGGACCACTTGCTTCAGAACATTACTTGCTGCGTACAGAGATTTCACAGGGAGGTATTCATAGATTGAATGGAAGTTATGCGCGCCCGTGAAAATATTTGGGCAAGGTAAGCCATTTTGCGACAATGCCGCGCCATCATAGCCACCGCGCATTGGGATAACTTTCGGTGTAATGCCACAGGCTTGGTAAGCATCGACAGCAATATCAATCGGATAGCTATTTTCACCTTGCAGGCTGTTATACACATTAGAATAGCGATCCGCTAGCTTACAAACGACGCTTTCTTTACCCCACAAGTCTTCACAATTTTCAGCCAGTTTTTTCAAGAAAGCCATACGTACACGGTAGCCTTCTTCCGTGAAATCACGAACGTCCATTTTTAACACGGTACGCGCGCTATTTCCTGACATTTGTTTAACCCAGTAATAGCCTTCACGGCCTTCAGTATATTCAGGTGCTTCACCACCCGGTAGCATGGCAATAAATTTTTGCGCCATCAGTAATGAGTTGATTAATTTACCTTTTGCCGACATTGGGTGAGCTGATTTACCAGTAAAGATAATCTCTGCATCCCCTGCATTCCAGTTTTCATACACTAATTCACCAATACCACAGCAGTCGAGGGTATAAGCAAAATCTGCACCAAACTCTTTGACATCAAATACTTTGGCACCGCGCAGACCCTGTTCTTCATCTGGTACAAAACCGACTTTGATAGTGCCATGTTTGATGTCTGGGTTTTGTTTGAAGTATTGCAACATATCCATAATAGATGCGATAGCCGCTTTATCATCTGCACCTAATAAGCTGGTTCCATCAGTGACAATGATGTCATCTCCGATATAATTCACCAGTTCAGGGAACTCACTTTTGCGTAGATAAATATTGAGTTCTTTGTTCATGCACAAGTCTTCACCAGTATAAGGTAAGATTTGTGCTTTAGTATCATTGGTTTGCTCTGCACTTGTGTCTAGGTGACCAAAAAACGCGACAGTTGGGACGTCGTAATCAAGGTTAGACGGCAAAGTCGCTGTCACAATGGCGGTATCACGCAGTTTGATATCTTCAGCGCCGAGTGCCTCTAACTCTTGTACAAGTTGTTTGGCTAATACACGTTGCCCTTCGGAGGATGGCATGATCCCCGCAGCGCCTTTTTCCCGATCAGTGGTGGTATTCACTTTGGTGTAAGAAATAAAACGGTCAACAATATTCATTATTCTCATGCTCCAACATTATTATGAATGTTTTATACTTTAGTTATCGCTGTGTTTGTAATCTCATTTCACAGTATTATTCTTTTATCATAACTAAAGAGAGCTTGAATATCCGACCTGTTGAATTTTTTTAAGAAATGCTAGGGGGAATATAAAATCAATAATTAAAACTGGCTTTATTCGTATAATGAATTAAAATGTGCAACTTTATACCTTACCTATTTAATAATGTTAATTTATTGATATTAAAGAGTAATAAATCCCTCCTGTATGTTTTTTTTATTTAACATCTGATGTTATCTTTCCTTATCTTAAATCTATTTGTCAATAATCTAGGCTAGATAAACTAAATTAATTTTAATCATTACTACTGAATTTTTATTTTAATTTTCTAAAAGTTAAATCGCTCTTTAGTGAGTTATTTATGAATGAATAAGGTGATATTTTAGTATTTAAAACCAATTTTGAGTGGTAGTACTTAATTATCGGTGGAGTTGGCGTTATAGTCATCAATGGTTAAGTATATCCACTTGAAGTGTAGCAGTGTTCAAAAATGAGGAATTCCATTTATTATTAATATCTATTTATGAATAGATAAAATAGATTAACGAATAGGGTTAGACCACAAAATCAAATATACCGTGTTTTTAAATCTTATTTTAATGGAACCTATGGTGTTTTTTTGACATGATGCAATTGGTGCCTAGCGAGTTTACTTAATGAAATAAAAAGAAAACTAAAGTGAGGGGCCATACTCCATATTTAATAAAGTAAGGCAAGGGATCAGTATGGCTTCAATTAACATTAAAAAAAATAATATTATTTCTGGCTTTCAGTGGTTCTTTTTTATCTTCTGCAATACGGTCGTTATTCCTCCAACGTTACAGTCGGCTTTTCATTTATCGGACCAAACCACTTTTACCATTACCCAGTATTCATTTCTATTAACTGCGCTAGCCTGCTTGTTGCAAGCTTTTTTGGGCCATAAACGATCAGTGATGGAAGGGCCAACAGGGCTATGGTGGGCGACGATTTTAACCGTGACATTATCAGAATCGATGCAAGGAACTGCCCTTAGCACCATTGGTTGGAGTCTTGCTATAGGTATTTTTCTCTCGGGAATTATCACCATTTTAATTGGTTTAAGCGGGCTTGGCGGGTGGTTAGCCAGTTTATTTAAACCGGGTGTGTTAGTGGTGTTTATGTTTTTACTTGGCGCTCAACTGGTGACGATTTTCTTGAAAGGGATGTTAGGCCTTCCATTTGGTGTTGGTGGGGCGGAAGTGGTGGTAAATTACCCTGTTTTCTTTCTTGCCCTTGCCGTGCTTACGTTAGTGATTGGGATTATTATTTATTTACCTGCGAGTATCAGTAAGTACGCGCTACTGATTGGTACAATCATCGGTTGGGTAGTGTATAGCATATTGTTTGGCAGTAGCACATTACCAGTGTCGTCTTCTTCGTGGATGCTTTTTCCACTCGGTAAATCGGATGAAATTAGCGTGAGTATTATTTTAACCGCTATCTTTGCAGGTATTCTGAATACCTCAAATACTTTTGGGGCGATGCGAGGAACCGATGTCTTCTACCCAAATACGCAGCCGACTAAGTCACTGTACCGACGCAGTTTTGTGATGTCAGGCATTGTGACGGTACTTGCTGCCCCGCTGGGAATTGTGCCTTTCTCGCCTTTTGTCTCTTCTATTGGCTTGATTACCCAAACAAAAGACAGCTCTCGCATTTCATTTGTCATTGGCAGTGTGATTTTTCTTTGTGTCGGGGGAATTGCCGTACTCACGCAATTTTTCCGTTCATTACCCCTCGCAATTGGTAGCGCGGTGATGTTAGCCACGTATTTGCCGCTGTTGTTTTCATCATTTTCATTTCTAACGGATATGAAATTAAATGCACGTAATATTTACCGGTTAGCACTGCCGATTTTTGTCGGAATATTTTTAATGTCAGCACCATCAGCGGTATTAGATTCGTTACCCACAATGTTCAGTTCGCTATTAGGTAATGGGCTTTTAATGGGGATTATTTTTGCATTAATTCTGGAAAACACCATTAAGTGGGACAAAATTGCTTAAATAATAAAAAGCGTATTAAGCTCTTGTGCAGCTAATACGCTTTTTAGCAGAAGTTTAACGACCTAAATAGCCATCCCAATCTTTCCAAACGGGTTGTAACCCCGCTTGTACGAGGGCATTTGCCACTTGTGCCGCACTGCGGTTATCGTTTGGTGAAAACTGTTCTAGCTCTTCTTTGGTATCCGCATAACCCCCCGGTTGGGTCTTTGAGCCTGCGCTGACATTATTAATCGCGAGTGGCACCACATGGTCGCGAAAATATGGGGACTCACGAGTCGACAGTGAAAGCTCAACATTCGGGGCAAGTAACCGAAAAGCACAAATGAGTTGAACCAATTCCGCTTCATTCATCAATGATGCAGGTTCGACGCCACCCGCACAAGGGCGCAAACGTGGAAACGAAATGGAATAGCGGCTTTGCCAATAATATTGCTGCAAATACAGCAAATGCTCGGCCACCATGTAGCAATCGGTGCGCCAACTATTAGATAAACCAATTAATGCGCCAAGGCCGATTTTATCTACACCAGCTTCACCAAGGCGTTCAGGGGTGGCTAAACGCCAGTGAAAATCTTGCTTTTTGCCCTTTAGGTGATGCAGCTGGTAGGTTGGCTCGTGGTACGTTTCTTGGTAAACCATCACACCATCTAACCCTAATGTTTTCAATTCTTTATACTCGGCAGTACTTAATGGCTGCACTTCCATCATCAACGAACTGAAATAAGGGCGAATGATAGGCAAAGTATGGCGGAAATAATCCATTCCCACTTTGCTTTGGTGCTCCCCTGTGACCAACAATAAGCTATCAAACCCAATTTTACGGATTGTTTCACACTCATTGACTATCTCTGCGTCATTGAGTGTTTTACGTTTGATTTTGTTGCTCATTGAAAAACCACAATAAGTACAATCGTTTGCGCAGAGATTCGACAAATAAAGTGGGACATAAAACCCAACCGCGTGGCCAAAACGTTGGCGTGTAAGCCGTTGTGCTTTTTGCGCCATCGCTTCAACGTAAGGCCGTCCCGCAGGGGAGAGCAGTGCCATAAAATCATCGAGGGAGAGGATATCACTGCCTAAAGCGTGTTCTACATCGTGGGCGGTTTTGCTATTAATTCGCAGCGTAGTATCGTCCCAATCCAGTGCATTTAAGCGCTCTTGGAAACGGGGGATCATGATAGTGCCCCCAAAAAGCTGGTGAGCGGGCTGGATGCTTGAGCCTGCTGTTTCGGTGCCGCTAAGCCACTTTGATAAGCCAATTCGGCAGCTTCGACAGCCAGTTTAAAGGCTTTTGCCATTAAAACAGGTTGCTTGGCAACGGCAATCGCCGTATTCACCAGTACGGCGTCCGCCCCCATCTCGATAGCTTCTGCGGCGTGGCTTGGCGCGCCAATCCCAGCATCTACTACAACAGGCACGGTGGCTTGTTCGATAATAATTCGCAGCATCTCTTTGGTGGCTAAACCTTTATTGGTACCGATAGGGGCACCTAATGGCATGACCGCTGCGCAGCCAACTTCTTCAAGACGGCGGCATAGCACAGGGTCAGCACTGCAATAAGGTAATACTACAAACCCCTCTTTGACCAGTTGCTCCGCTGCTAACAATGTTTCGATAGGGTCGGGTAATAGATAGCGCATGTCAGGGTGAATTTCGAGTTTGACCCAATGGGTGCCAAGAGCTTCTCGTGCCAGTCGCGCAGCAAAAACAGCTTCTTGGGCATTTTTTGCACCAGATGTATTGGGTAAAAGCTTTACGCCAAGCTCTTGAAGCGGCTGCAAAATACCATCATCTTGCCCGCGCAGGTTAATCCGCTTCATCGCCATGGTAACTAATTGGCTGCCCGAAGCTTGAATAGACTCTTGCATTAACGTGGCATTGGCAAACTTCCCTGTACCCGTAAATAGGCGTGATTGAAAGGTTACATCAGCGATTTTTAACATGGTTAGCCCCCTGCGATAGCTTGAAATAACAAGATATTGTCTTGGTCATTAATGAGATGAGAATCCCACTGACTCTTTGGAATGATGACTTGGTTGATGGCCAGTGCGGTGCCAGTGGTGGAGCGACCTAGCACCTCAAACAACTGATTGACGGTTAGCGGGGCATCAAGCGTCATATTTTGGTCATTAATTAGGATATGCATGCTTCTTCCCGACAAACTGGACATTGCAACGATGGCGTCAATTGCAATGTGTTCCACTGTTGTTGTTTTCCATCGAATAAGCGTAATTTCCCACTTAAGGATGAAGGCAACCCGACAAGTAATTTAAGGGCTTCAAGGGCTTGTAGTGTACCGATAACGCCAACAACAGGCCCCAATACCCCAGCGGTACGGCAGTTACGCTCAGGTTCATCTTGGTCGGGATAAAGGCAGGCATAACACCCTGAACTAAACGGTGGTTCGAGTACCATCAGTTGCCCACCAAAGCCTACCGCGCTACCACTAACGAGGGGGGTGTTGGTTATGACACAGGCGGCATTGACGGCATGGCGCGTTGCCATGTTATCGCAGCAATCAAGCACTAAGTCGGCCTGCTCGGCGAGTGGGATTAACGTTTCAACCTCTAATTTTTGCACAATGGCACGCGTTTTCACGAACGGGTTGAGTTGGCGAAGCCGCTTTGCGGCTAACTGCGCTTTTGATTGCTCAATATCATCTGTATCGTAGAGAACTTGCCTTTGTAAATTAGAGACATGCAAATCATCGTGATCTGCTAACCATAACTCACCAACGCCTGCACCAGCTAAATAGAGGGAGGCAGGAGAGCCTAACCCACCTAAACCGACAATCAGCACTTTGCTATTTTTCAGTCTTTGTTGCCCTTCAGGGCTAACGTCTTCAAGTAATAGCTGGCGGCTGTAACGCATGAATTCTTGGTCACTTAACATGATTAAATTCCTCGAATTATCAGCCGTGTGTCTATTTCACTAAATACACGGCTAATTATTTGATTATGAATTAATTAATAAGCGCGATGACGCTCAATTAAATTCAGTAACGTTTCAGTGGCGGCTCGCCAATCATCGGCTTTGGTGATCGCGCTGACCAGTGCCACACTGCCAACACCCGTTGCTAAAACAGCGGGTACACGGTCAATGGATATTCCACCAATGGCGACAGTTGGGTAATCTGGCGTTGCCTCTACCATTGCTTTAAGGGTTTCTAGCCCTTGGGGAGATGATGGCATCTCTTTGGTTTGCGTGGGAAAAATGTGCCCCATGGCAATGTAAGAGGGGCGCACAGATTTGGCGATGGCTAGCTCATGTTCATCGTGGGTGGAAATACCTAACCGAAGGCCAGCTTGGTGGATTGCTAGCAAGTCAGTGGTTTCCAAATCTTCTTGGCCAAGGTGTACGCCGTAGGCGCCAAACTCAACGGCTAAGCGCCAGTAGTCGTTGATAAATAACCGTGCGTTATGCTTTTTGCCTAATGCGATGGCTTGTTGAATATCATCTCGTACGTCAGCATCCGCTTTGTCTTTGATGCGTAATTGAAGGGTGGAAACACCTGCACTAAGCAGGCGTTCAATCCATTCAACGGAATCGACAACAGGGTAAAGGCCGAGGTATTGCTCGGTCTCTGGAAATGGCGTTGTTGGCGCAATAATAGCGTTAGGCGATTTTTTCATTATCAGCGACCTCTGCATTCACAATTTCTGCGCCATGGTATAGCTCGCTACCGTGGGCGCGGAAGGCTTCAGACATCTGCTCCATACCTGCTTCTTTTTCGTTTGCCTCTTTTTGGGCTGCGTAATCACGCACTTCTTGGGAGATTTTCATCGAGCAGAATTTCGGGCCGCACATTGAGCAGAAATGGGCAATTTTCCCCGAAGCTTGCGGCAAGGTTTCATCGTGGTATTTGCGTGCAGTTTCGGGGTCTAAAGCCAAGTTAAATTGGTCTTCCCAGCGGAATTCGAAACGCGCTTTCGACATGGCATTATCGCGGATTTGTGCGCCGGGGTGGCCTTTCGCAAGGTCAGCTGCGTGCGCCGCAATTTTATAGGTGATAAGCCCTTGTTTAACGTCATCTTTGTTCGGCAAGCCCAAATGCTCTTTTGGTGTGACATAACAGAGCATTGCACAGCCAAACCAGCCGATCATTGCTGCGCCAATACCCGAGGTAAAGTGGTCATAACCCGGTGCAATATCGGTTGTGAGAGGGCCTAAGGTATAGAACGGGGCTTCGTGGCAATGTTCCAATTCTTCCGTCATGTTGCGGCGGATCATCTGCATCGGTACGTGGCCAGGGCCTTCGATCATCACTTGGACGTCATATTCCCACGCAATTTTAGTTAACTCGCCAAGGGTATGAAGCTCGGCAAATTGTGCAGCATCGTTTGCATCTTGGATGGAGCCTGGGCGTAAACCATCGCCTAATGACAAAGAAACGTCGTAAGCGGCACAAATTTCACAGATTTCACGGAAGTTTTCATACAGGAAGTTTTCTTGGTGATGGGATAAGCACCATTTTGCCATGATAGAGCCGCCGCGCGAGACAATACCCGTCAAGCGTTTAGCGGTCATTGGCACGTAACGCAGCAAGACCCCGGCGTGGATAGTAAAGTAGTCAACGCCTTGCTCGGCTTGCTCTAATAACGTATCGCGGAACATTTCCCACGTCAGGTTTTCTGCCACGCCGTTGACTTTTTCAAGGGCTTGGTAGATTGGCACCGTACCGATGGGGACTGGGCTATTACGTAAAATCCATTCACGGGTTTCATGGATGTAACGGCCTGTGGACAAATCCATGACGGTATCTGCACCCCAGCGCGTTGACCAAATCAGTTTTTCCACTTCTTCTTCGATGGATGAAGTGACCGACGAGTTGCCGATATTGGCGTTCACTTTCACCAAGAAGTTACGGCCAATAATCATCGGCTCAGATTCAGGGTGATTGATATTAGCAGGGATGATGGCACGACCTGCGGCGACTTCTTGGCGAACAAACTCAGGGGTAATATTTTCGGGCAAATTAGCCCCAAAGCTTTGTCCCGGGTGTTGTTGCAGCAGAACTTCACCACGAATACGTTCACGACCCATATTCTCGCGGATGGCGATAAATTCCATTTCTGGGGTAATGATGCCTTTGCGAGCGTAGTGAAGTTGGGTGACGCATTTGTTGACTTGTGCTTTTAATGGGTGTGGGCGGTTGTTAAAGCGCAAGTGGTCGAGGCCTGCATCGGCAAGTCGCTGTTGTGTGAAATCAGAGCTTAAGTTTTCTACTTTGGTGGTGTCTGAGCGTTCGTTTATCCATGGAGCGCGAATTTTTTTCAGGCCTTTGTGAACGTTGAGTTCTGATGTTGGGTCGCCGTAAGGGCCAGAAGTGTCGTAGATAGGAACGGGTTCATTGTCTTCAAATTGCGGGTTGTCTTTGTCGCCGCCAATAAGAGTTTGCGAAAGCTGGATTTCTCGCATCGGAACTTGGATATCGTCTCTTGAACCTTGGAGATAAATACGTTCAGAATTGGGAAATGAAACGCCAGAAACTGTGTTGATAAAGTTTTCAGCGGCGTCACGTTGGGCTTTACGTGTGCGAGCAGGTGCAGCTTGTGGGGATAAATCAGCGGTCGGTATAACATTATTTGTAATATTGGACATAGCAATTTCCTGACATTGTCACGGCTGTGATGCAAAACGCACCAAGCGGGTTTATCGAAAGAAAGTTGCTTGTCAGGAGTTCGGAGGAGTAATAAAAAGACGTTGCGTTTAAATTTTCACCAAAAGGAAAATGGCAAAAATTGCGCTGAGTGATTACTCTTGTTCCCTTCGCGGGTATTAACCCGATCAGGTTCCGCGGATCCCGAATTAACGGTCTCAGCCTGATGCTATGCATACTAGGCACTCCGACAAGAGATTTCAGTATAAGCTTTCCTTGTCATTCTTCAAGCGATAAGTGCTTCCTCGTCATTCTTCGCGCGATAGGTGCGTTGGCTGCACTAAGTTACCCTAGTCACATACTTGTGTATGCTCCTAGGGATATCTTAGTTTGCCGCCTTCCTCTAGCACGAATAATTTAGAGGAACCTTTGAAAGGCAAGTTAGTTAAAACCTAAAACCTAAAACCTCAAAAATTAAAAATAAGGTTTATAAATCCCACTGATATTGCGGCCAATTATTTTCATTGGCGGCTTTGAGAAGGCGTGGGTCACCGTTAACGATAAACGTTTCATCGGCGAATTGGCACATTGGGAGATCGTTGGCAGAGTCGGTGTAGAAATATACATACGCATCGGTGATTGGCTGGTGGCGTACCCAATTCATAAGGCGTTTAACCTTACCTTCCTTAAAGGTCGGGATACCCTCAATTTCGGTGGTATAGCAGTCATTTTGCTGTTTAATATCAATGCCCATCGCGACGTCGGCATTGAGTTGATCTGCTATCTTTTTGACAATAAACGAAACGGTCGCGGAGATCACAATAATCGGGATCCCCTTGGCACGGTAGCGGGCGATCGTTTGAATCGCTTCAGGGTAGATCCTCGGTAAAATCACACTTTGCACAAAATCATCCAGCCAGATATCCACTTGTTCCGTTTTGATATCAGCGAGGGTTTGCAGGTTAAACTTCAAGTAAGTTGGCATATCCAACGTTCCTGCATTGTACTGCACCATCATGGCTTTATCGGCTTCCACAAATTGTGGGTCACTGATGATTTGCTTATCCCACAGGTATTGCGTCCACAATACGCTGCTATCCCCTTGAATCAACGTATCATCTAAGTCAAAAATGGCTAATTGGTTTTGCATTATATTCCTATCGTATGATTAGCTAAGTGCACGAATTTCATTTTTATTAAACATTAACTCAAGGCGGGTGCCAGGTTCAAATAAACGTTCAGAGGAGCGATTGAGCAAATCCACCGTCATATCCCCTGCGGGGGTATTAACACTATAACGAATAATATTGCCAAGTAGTTGATGGTCTAAAATCACGGCATCGACAGGGTGTGATATATGGCTACCATACTGGCGACCTGCTTCTTTCACATAAATAGATTCAGGGCGGATGGCGAGGGTGCCTTGTAAATTGACGCCTAACATCGCGTTGGCCTTGTGAGCATCCACCAAATTGTAGTGGCCCATAAAGCGAGCAACAAACTCGGTGGCGGGCTGGGTATAAATATTCTCTGCCGTATCGCTTTGCACGATCTGCCCTTTATTCATCAAAAAGATCCTATCGGACATGATCATCGCTTCGTCTTGGTCATGGGTAACAAAAATAGTCGTGAGTCCAAGCTCTCGCTGAATATGGCGAATTTGCTGGCGCAAATGCTTACGAATACGCGCATCAAGGGCGGATAACGGCTCGTCGAGTAACAAAATTTGTGGCTTCATCACTAGCGCCCTTGCCAGTGCCACGCGTTGGCGCTGCCCACCAGATAGTTGGTGAGGGAATTGTTGCTCTTTTCCTTGTAACTCAACCATTTCGATCACTTCCGCGACAGCTTTGGCTCTTTCGTTGCTATCGATTTTACGCATTTTTAAGCCGAAGGCGATATTGTCTGCGACGGTCATATTGGGGAAAAGTGCATAGCTTTGAAACACCATGCCCACGCCACGTTGTTGGGCAGGCTGATGGGTAATATTTTTACGGTTAATATAAAGCTCACCACTATTCGGTTGCTCAAGTCCTGCAATACAGCGTAATAAAGTCGATTTCCCACACCCACTTGGCCCCAATAAGGTGATAAATTCGCCTTTTTCAATAGTAAATTGAATATCCGCAAAGACCTGATTTGACCCGAAGGATTTCGTTAAATTTTCAGCAATCACATAGCTCATCATTCATCTCCTGAACGATTCAAACGCATTGCCAACCACGTCAGCAATAGCGTAAATAAGAAGTAAGACATCACCAGTGCAGAAGTGAAGTGCCCACTGGTTTGGCGCATATTGAACAAGTAAATTTGCAAGGTCTCATAACGTGTTCCCACTAAAATATTGGCAAACACAAACTCACCCATTAAAAATGAAAATGAAATTAATAATGAAACCAACATACCTTTGCGAATATTTGGCAGTACAATCATCATGAAAGCGTTAAAGGTATTCGCACCCAATAAATGCGCAGCATCCATCAGGTCATGTAAGTTAATCCCTTGAAAACTGTTGGCGAGGGCACGGTACATAAATGGCAATGTGATGGTGAAATAGGTGCCAATTAAGATCCACGGCGTACCCACTAACATAAATGGTTCATCCGCAAAAATTTGCAATAAACCAACGGACGACACCACAGGGGGGATTGCAAAAGGCAGGATAATCAATAAATCCATCAATCCTTTTAGCTTTGGAAAGCGATAAAACACCGCAAATGTCATCGGTAAAATGACCAAGGTACTGATTAACAGCGTACCAAAACAGATAATCAACGAACGGCCAAATGCCATTAAAAACCGTGGGTCTTGCCACAATTGCAGATACCATTTAATGGACAAAGCATCAGGTAACACGGTTGCACCCCAAGAACTGGCAATGGAATACACAAACGTAGCAATAATAGGTAGCGCTAATAAGCTGGCAACACTGACTAGCACTAACTTATGAAACCATAATCCAGCGTTCTTATTGGTTATAGTTGGGCTAATCACATTGTTATTTTGCATGGTAGCTCCGCTTGATTAACCAATGATGGATGCCAGTGATAAACCCTAAGATAGCGATAAGCAGGACGGATAATGCCGCCGCCATATTTGGCTCGAGGAACAAATCACCGGAAACTAAACTGGCAATACGGATGGTCACAAGGTTGTAGTTACCGCTGGTTAACGCATAAGTACTGGCATACGCACCCATCGCATTGGCAATTAAGATAATAAACGTGCCGAGTAAAGCAGGGGAAAGCACCGGAATCGCGACCTTTAACAAATAGGTTAATTTGCTGGCTCCCATGGTTTTTGCCGCATCTTCCCATTCAGGTTTGAGGGCATCAAAGGCTGGGTAAAGCAACAACACACCGAGTGGGATTTGGAAATAAACATACAGCAGCATTAACCCGCTGGCGCTGTAGATATTAAAATCTTCGATAATCCCCCATGCTTTGAGCTGCAAAGTGATTGCGCCATTAAAGCCCAAAATAATGATAAATGCGAAAGCCAACGGAACACCGCTAAAGTTACTTGCCATGGTGGTGAATGAAATCATCATTCGGCGCACCTTGCCTTGCATCTTGTAGATAGAAAAGGCAGTAACACTGGCGATAAACAAACCGATCACGCTACAAATTAATGATAACCATAAGGTGTTTTCGAAGGCTTGTAGGTAAAAATCATTGGTAAACACCTCAAGGTAATTACCGAAGGACCAGGCTTCTTCATAGATAAAGCTGTTGATAAGCACCCAAATCATCGGGGCGATTTGAAATAGGCCAAACAGCACAAAAAAGGGCAGCAATAATAATGCTGCGCGCCAATGAAAACGGGCAAAGGTTTTTTTTAACATGGCCATTTTCCCCAGCTGTGGTTGGGCTTGCTCGTAAGGTGCAGTGAGATCAGCCATCATGCATCTCCTTGTAATAGCGCATCACACACCGATTTATCGAGTGGGTCGATACCCAATAAACGGCAGACCGTGCCACAAATATCGGTTTGCTGAACATCACAAGGCTGATGAGAAAACTTTGAACCGATAACAAATAGCGGAACCAAACACTCTTCAGGGAGTGTGCCGCCATGGCTACGATCATTGTTCATGCCATGGTCGCTAGTGACAAGAATTTGATAGCCTTGCTCAATCCATGTTGGGATGTAATTAGACAAAATAATATCTGCGTGGCGAGCGGCATTGCGGTATTGCGGTGAATCAAACCCAAACTTATGCCCTGTATCATCGATATTCATTGGGTGAATCAACAAGAAGTCAGGGTTAAATTGACTACGCAAATATTCTGCATCCAGCAAGAGATGGTCGTCGGGGTAGCTGTCTGCTTGGTAAAAGCAGCCGTGCTGGATAGTAAGCAGTTCATCGTGCGTAAAACGGTCTCGAGTCGCCACGAAGGGTGCGCGGTTATAGAGCTCGCTCACCCAGTAATAAGCGGCGGCGGCCGTGGTTTTACCCGCAAGACGCGCGAGAGAAAAAATGCTGTCAAAATGGGATAAACGCACAACGTCATTGTTGACGATCCCGCTTTTCACTGGCGGTACACCCGTTAAAATACATTCATACAACGGGCGAGACATGGAAGGGAGCTCGCACTCCAATTGGTAAAGTGTTGCGCTGTCGGCGTTGATGAGTCCATTGAGATAGCCCATGCAATGATGGGCTACTGAATAACTTAAACCGTCTAGGACAACAAGTATGACTTTCTCAGACATCAGACTTTTATTCCTAAATTCAACAAATTCAATTACTGCTGGTGGATCAGAACTTGTTGTTGCCACATTTTTGGTAAATTACGCGATGATTTTTCCCAGCCTTCAGCATCTTTAATTGGCTGAACATTTTTATATTGTGCTTCTGGCAGCAATTTGGCTTTAACGTCATCAGGTAATGTCAGGTATTGGGCGCGGATTGGGCGTGCATAGCCTTCTGCAAGGTTCAATTGGCCTTTATCACTAAAAATAAATTCACGTGCTAACTTGGCCGCATTTGGGTTTTTCGCAAACTTATTGATAATCGTGGTGTAGCCAGAAATTACTGAACCATCGGATGGGATCACAACGGTAAAGCGATCGCGGTTGATCTGATCGCGATAATTCAAGGCATTGAAGTCCCATAAGATCCCAACTTCCACTTCACCTTTTTCGATGTTCGCAACGGTAGGGTCATTGACGGATAGGCGTTTTTGCTTCGCTAACTCAGCAAATAATTCAATGGCAGGTTTAAGGTTATTTTCATTACCACCACGGGCAAATGCAGCAGCTAAAACGGCGTTATTGGCTTGTGCTGCAATCCCAACATCCCCCACGGTGACTTTGTATTTTCCTTTCAGTAAGTCGTCCCAGCTTTTTGGGGAATCTTTGACTAAGTCGTTATTGATCATAAAAGCAATCGAACCGGTATAGGCTAACGCCCAGTGGCCGTCTTTATCTTTTGCCCAATCAGGGATTTGTGACCATGTAGTGGGTTTATAAGGTTGAGTAACCCCTTTTTGCACAGCGACAGGGCCAAATGAAGCACCAACATCGCCGATATCTGCTGTTGCGTTATTTTTTTCGGCAGCAAATTTGGCAATTTCTTGTGCAGAACTCATGTCCGTATCTTGGTGTTTTAAGCCGTATTGCGTGGCTAAATCTTGCCAAGTTCCTTTCCAGTTTGCCCAAGAATCAGGCATCCCAACGCTGTAAACTTGCCCTTCTTTTTTCGCTGCATTGATTAACTCTGTTAAATTAGCATCCGCAGCAAACGTCATACTGGATGCGGTCAGTGATAGTAAAATCGCAGGAACGATAGCTTTCATTGTTTTCTCACTTTTGAGGAACGGTGAACCAGATTGGTTACTGAGCATCCTAATTTTAATAAGTGACAGTGAGTTGACCGTTTTATGACAGTTTTTAGACATTTTAAGGGATGAACTGTCTAAAAAATGTCAAAATTGACAGGGATAGAAAATGAAATAAACGTTTGAATGACATTGTGTCAAAGAAGTGTATTGTGTGATTCGAAACTGATTTTTTTATCGACAACCTTTTTATCAACAACGAAAAGCCAAAAAAGATAGAGAAAATGAATAAATTAACGTTAGTAGGAACAGAAAGTGGCTGGTGGTTCGTCTGTTTCGCTGGTCGCTTGTGGTTACCGAAAGGGGATATTCCACGCGGCAGTGCTAAAGACTATTCATTAGAAGGTAAAAGCGCGACGCCAATCGGTGAATGGCAAGGGGAAATTGTTTGGCTGATAGCTGAAAAAATGCCATCAGATATGGCGTCTCCGCGAGTTGTTGCCGCGCAGGATGAAGGCTTATTTCGCTTAGCTGGGCGCGGCGTGCAATTGGCGGAATTCTATCGCTCCCACCGCTATTGTGGCTATTGTGGTACAGCAATGCGCCATAGTGCGACGGAATGGGCGTGCTTGTGTGACCATTGCCATGAGCGTTACTACCCGCAAATTGCTCCTTGTATTATCGTGGGGATCCGCCGTGATGACCATATTCTCTTGGCACAGCATCGTCGTCATTCTCAAAACCCATTATTTACCGTATTGGCAGGCTTTGTTGAGGTGGGTGAAACATTAGAAGAAGCTGTTATGCGCGAAGTCATGGAAGAGAGTCAGATAAAAGTGAAAAATATTCGCTACGTATCTTCACAGCCATGGCCTTTTCCTCACTCCTTAATGATGGGCTTTCTTGCGGATTACGAGAGCGGTGATATTCAGGTTGACCCGAACGAACTGGTTAGCGCAAATTGGTATCATTACAATGACTTACCACTTATTCCCCCAGGGGATACTATCGCAAGGCGCTTAATTGAGGACACAGTCGCATTGTGCCGTCAAAGTGAGTACGAATAGGACAAATAGCCGTGCGCTGATATTGTTGCCTTTTACATGTTACAATAGCCATCTTTGCTTATAGCCATTTGCGGCGGCCACTAATAATAATGGAGTAAATAATGACTGAGTTAAAAAATGACCGCTATCTACGTGCTCTGCTACGTCAGCCTGTAGATGTGACCCCAGTATGGATGATGCGTCAAGCGGGGCGTTATTTGCCTGAATACAAAGCAACGCGCGCCGAGGCTGGTGATTTTATTGCTCTGTGCAAAAATACTGAGCTTGCGTGCGAAGTGACTCTTCAGCCGTTACGTCGCTTTCCATTAGACGCCGCAATTTTATTCTCTGATATCTTAACTATCCCAGATGCTATGGGGCTTGGTCTGTATTTTGAAACAGGCGAAGGCCCACGTTTTCAAAAGCCTATCACCAGTGCGGCAGATGTGAAAAATATCCCAATTCCCGATCCTGAAATGGAGCTGGGATATGTGATGGATGCGGTTCGCGCCATTCGTAAAGCTCTTGAAGGTAATGTCCCGCTGATTGGTTTCTCAGGAAGCCCGTGGACATTAGCCACTTATATGGTAGAAGGTGGCAGCAGCAAAGCGTTCACTAAAATCAAAAAAATGATGTATGAAGACCCGAATACACTGCATTTATTACTGGATAAACTGGCGGATAGCGTCATTTTATACTTAAATGCGCAAATTCGTGCGGGCGCTCAATCCATCATGATTTTTGATACGTGGGGCGGCGTATTAACCAAACGTGATTATTTACAGTTTTCACTGAATTATATGCATAAGATTATCGATGGATTAATTCGCGAAAATGATGGCCGTCGTGTGCCTGTTACCTTATTCACTAAAGGTGGCGGTCAGTGGTTAGAAGAAATGGCGGCAACAGGTTGTGATGCATTAGGCCTTGATTGGACAACAGAAATTGCCGATGCACGTCGTCGTGTGGGGGATAAAGTTGCGTTGCAAGGCAATATGGATCCGTCTATGTTGTATGCTCCACCTGCACGTATTGAAGACGAAGTGCAAAATATCCTGTCTGGCTTTGGCCACGGCGAAGGGCATGTATTCAACTTAGGTCACGGTATCCATCAGGATGTACCACCTGAGCATGCAGGCGCATTTGTTGATGCGGTTCACCGTTTCTCTCGCCAATATCATCAGTAGTCATCATTTCTTGATGTTCTTGATTTGTGGCGTATTTATAGAATCTTGTAAGTGCGCCATTATCATCTATGATTAAGAATAATTAAGTATCGAAGCATTGGATGCGCTATGGTTTTAGATACTCAACAGTTACGAAAAGAGCAAATTAGCCAAGCCTCAAAAATCATTTTGCAGGATGAGTTCCCATCATTGAAATTAATTGGTGGGGCGGATGTGGGCTTTGAGCAAGACGGTGCTATCACCCGTGCGGTAGTGGCAGTGCTATCTTGGCCACAGCTAGAGCTTGTTGAATATCAAATAGCAAGAATACCGACTCAACTGCCTTATATACCTGGGTTACTTTCATTTCGTGAAGTACCTGGTTTAATGGCCGCATGGGGAAAAATACAGCATAAGCCTGAATTAGTTCTCGTGGATGGACAAGGTATTGCTCACCCAAGGCGTTTTGGTGTGGCTTGCCATTTTGGCTTGCAAGCCAATGTAGCGACGATAGGCGTTGCAAAAAGCCGCTTATGTGGTGACGCGGGCGAATTAGATGAAGCTCCCGAAAGTATTCAGCCATTAATGGCAGGTGAAAATCAACTCGGTTGGGTATTGCGAAGCAAAAAACACTGCAAACCATTATATGTTTCGCCAGGGCATAAAGTCGGTTTTTCGTCTTCCTTAGAGTGGGTTAAACAGTGCCTAAAGGGTTATAGGTTGCCTGAACCAACACGTTTTGCTGACGGAATTGCATCAAATCGAACATTTTTTAAGCGAATGAATGAGAAAATCAGCTAATTATCAGCAAAATATGTGGCATTGACAGATTTTCAGGTAAACTGCGAAGTATTAAGATTGATGAGTCAGAAATTATGTTAAGAAATCCCATTCATTTGAGGTTGGAAAAATTAGAAAGCTGGCAGCATACAACTTTCATGGCAAGTCTATGTGAAAGAATGTACCCCAACTTTCAGATGTTTTGTCAGCAAACTGAATTTGCCGATGCAAAAGTTTATCGTTCCATCCTTGATTTAGTTTGGGAAACTTTGGTCATTAAAGATAGCAAAGCCAATTTCGACAGTCAGTTAGAAAAATTAGAAGAAATTATCCCATCAGCAGATGATTTCGATATGTATGGTGTGTATCCAGCTATTGATGCCTGTATTGCATTGGGTGAAGTTATTCACTCGAAACTGAGTGGTGAAACTCTCGAACATGCGATATTGGTTAGCGAAGCCTCCATTCGTACGGTTGCCATGCTCGAAATGACTCAAGCAGGGCGGGAAATGACAGACGAAGAGCTCAAAGAGATCCCTGCTGTTGAAGAAGAATGGGATATCCAGTGGGACATTTTCCGTTTACTGGCAGCTTGTGAAGAGCGCGACTTAGAGTTAATTAAAGGATTAAAATCTGACCTTCGCGAAGCGGGGGTGAGCAATATAGGTATTACTTTAGGCTAATTTTTACGCTTTCGTTATCGAAAACGTGACTTAGCGCAGTAATGCTGAGTACTAAGACTTCACATTTGCCCCTACTCTGGTCTACATTTAGGGGCGAGAAGAAGTGGCTATCGGGGGCGTGTATCAGGGGCTGTCAATTTGGCATATCCGACGCACTCGATGCTTTGCAAACGATAAACACACTGTGTAAGGATAATTTATGAACAAGACTGAATTAGTTGATGCTATCGCAGAATCAGCAGACCTGACCAAAGTTCAGGCAAAAGCAGCTTTAGAATCTACTCTGAATGCTATTTCTGAAACGCTGAAAAAAGGCGAGCAAGTACAACTGGTCGGTTTCGGTACTTTTAAAGTTAGCCACCGCGCTGCTCGTACTGGTCGTAACCCACAAACTAAAGCAGAAATCCAAATTCCTGCGACAACTGTACCAGCTTTCTCTGCCGGTAAAGCACTGAAAGAAGCTGTAAAATAAGCACATTGTATACTCGAATTATCAGAGGGGGTAAGAAACTACCCCTTTTGCTTATTCAAAAAGGGTTGCTGGTATTGGGAGTTCTCTCAATGCTAAGCGCCTGTTCCTCGAATGCACCAAAGCTTCCAGAGTTTAGTGCAAGCGGTTTTATTGCCGATGATGGCGTCATTCGTATGTGGCGGCTGAACGATGCAAAAAACCAACCTCTTGTGCTGATGGTGGTTTACAGCCCCTATAAAGGTACAGACACTTCCGTTAATTTCTTCGAATACCGTTCTGGTAACCTTTGGCAAATTCGCAGCCAAATCTTGAATCAAAAAGGTGGCGATATCACAGAACAGTTACGCTTCGATAAAAATAATGACATTATTTTTATGCAGCGTGCTCAGGATGGTACTAAGACCCCACTTTCTACGGATGAAATCACACGTTGGCGTTTTGAAGCGCAAAGGGTACTCGAGACCAACACTGCACTTATTGTTGGTGACGTTAAACTTTATCAAGGACGTTGGCAGCAAGGCAAAGTGACGACTTGTGAAGGCGATGTGCGAGAAGTGACTTTCGAACCATATGCTGAAAACTGGTTACAAAGCCGTGCGAAAGTGTGGCACTCCCAATTGAACTTGGCGTGGCTAGAATCCTCTGAGGGGAATCAACTTTTGATGGTGGCGGATACGGATTTTTGCCGCTGGCAACCTAGTAAAGATTCGCTGTAACCTCACTGCTCGTCGTCTTTCAATCCATGGCGTTGTTAGCTGCTCTCAGCTACCCTAGTCACATACTTATGTATGCTCCCAATTTTCGTCATCCTTCGTGCTGTGGCTGTGTTGGCTTCATTCGGCTACTTGGGTCACATACTTATGTATGCTCCCCAAGCTATCCTCATTTTGCCGCCTAGCCACAACGCGAATGATTTAGGAAATTACGGTAAGCTAGAAACAGATTAACTTATTCAATAATGGCCCGTTATGTTCCCCAAACTATCCTCATTTTTCCACCTAGTCATGAATTGAAATCCTTAGAGCCATTGCCTACTAGTAAAAACAAACAACAATAAAAAAGCTGATAAAAGTTTCCTCTTATCAGCTTAGGGAATGGTTTAGTGCTTTGTATTACTTAATACGTGCGATAGCGCGGTAGCCGATATCGTTGCGATAGAAGCTATCATTCCAATGAATGTTTTTAGCGGCTTCATACGCTTTTGTTTGGGCTTTCTCGATATCATCACCCAGTGCCGTTACGCATAATACACGGCCACCGGCGGTAACCACTTCGCCATCTTTCATGCGGGTACCAGCATGAAAAACTTTGCTATCAGTGGCTTCAGTGGTTGGCAATCCAGAAATGACATCGTCATTGCGGTAATCCCCAGGGTAACCACCTGCGGCAATAACAATACCTAAAGCAGGGCGCTCATCCCACAGTGAATCCTTGCCTGCCAGCTCACCATTTGCACCTGCTAAACACAGTGCGACTAAGTCTGACTGTAAACGCATCATGATAGGTTGCGTTTCAGGATCGCCAAAGCGGCAGTTGAATTCGATAACTTTTGGGTTGCCCGCTTTATCAATCATTAGCCCTGCGTATAAGAAGCCTTGGTAACGGTTACCTTCCTGATCCATGCCTTTAACAGTAGGATAAATCACTTGTTCCATCACACGTTGATGAATTTCATCTGTGACAACCGGAGCAGGAGAGTAAGCCCCCATGCCGCCTGTATTGAGGCCCGTATCACCATCTCCAACACGCTTATGGTCTTGGCTAGTAGCCATTGGGATGACATTTTCACCATCGACCATCACGATAAAGCTGGCTTCTTCACCATCAAGAAACTCTTCAATGACAATACGGTGGCCTGCATCGCCAAAGGCATTGCCTGCTAACATATCCTGCACAGCGTCTTTTGCTTCTTGCAGTGTCATCGCGACAATAACGCCTTTACCTGCCGCTAATCCATCAGCTTTAATCACGATAGGCGCGCCGACTTTATCTAAATACGCTAAAGCAGGTTCGACCTCTGTGAAATTTTCATAAGCTGCAGAAGGAATATGATGGCGAGCTAAAAAGTCCTTAGTAAATGCTTTGGAACCTTCGAGCTGAGCAGCACCTTTCGTTGGGCCAAAAATTGTTAAGCCAGCAGCGTTAAATGCATCGACAACGCCAATCACTAATGGGGCTTCAGGGCCGACAATCGTTAAATCGATCTGTTTTTCTTTGGCAAATTGCAGTAGGCCATCAATATCAGTGGCAGAAATATTCACATTTTCGAGAGCAGGCTCGAGCGCGGTCCCTGCGTTACCAGGTGCAACATAAACCTTCTTTGCTAGAGGGGATTGCGCCGCTTTCCATGCTAATGCATGTTCACGACCACCACCGCCAATAATTAATATATTCATGAGTAATCTCCTAATAATTAGTGACGGAAATGGCGCATATTTGTGAAAATCATTGCAATGCCATGTTCATTAGCCGCGGCAATGACTTCTTCATCACGAATCGAACCACCTGGCTGAATAACACAAGTAACACCAACAGCGGCGGCGGCATCAATACCATCGCGGAATGGGAAGAAAGCATCTGAAGCCATCGCACAGCCTGCAACTTCTAAACCTTCGTCGGCGGCTTTGATCCCTGCAATTTTGGCTGAGTACACACGGCTCATCTGGCCTGCACCGATTCCGATGGTCATGTCATTTTTTGAATAAACAATCGCATTCGATTTAACGAATTTCGCGACTTTCCAGCAGAATAAGGCATCTTTTAGCTCACGTTCAGTAGGCTGGCGTGTAGTAACAACACGTAACTCTTCTTTTTCTACCATGCCTAAATCACGGTCTTGCACTAATAAGCCGCCGTTGACGCGTTTGAAATCTAAGCCTGCAACTGGCTTACTCCATTCACCACAAATAAGTACGCGAACATTTTGTTTGGTTTCTAGAATAGGTAATGCATCATCAGAGACGGATGGCGCAATAATCACCTCAACAAATTGGCGCTCGATAATCGCTTGTGCGGTTGTTTTATCTAACTGACGGTTAAACGCAATGATACCGCCGAATGCTGAAGTTGGGTCAGTTTTAAATGCATTATCATAAGCTGCATGAATATCTTTGCCGATAGCGACACCACAAGGGTTTGCATGCTTCACAATCACACAAGCAGGTTCGTCGAATGACTTCACACATTCAAGAGCAGCATCGGTATCTGCGATATTATTATAAGAAAGTGCCTTGCCTTGAATTTGTTGTGCAGTTGCAATTGACGCTTCTTTTGGATTTTCTTCTATATAGAAAGCGGCATCTTGGTGGCTGTTTTCGCCATAGCGCATATCTTGTTTTTTAATAAAGTTTAAATTCAAGGTGCGAGGGAAACGGCCTGAAGGTTGCGTGGTATCGCCATAATAAGGTGCAACGAGCTCGCCGAAATAGTTAGCGATCATGCTATCGTAAGCAGCTGTGTGCTCGAATGCTTTTATTGCTAAGTCAAAACGGGTCGCCCAATTCAGTGAATTTTGGTGATTATCCATTTCATCAATAATAACTTGATAGTCATTACTGTTGACTACGATCGCAACGTCTTTATGGTTTTTAGCGGCAGAGCGCACCATGGTTGGGCCACCGATATCGATATTCTCAACCGCATCTTCTAATGTACAGTTTGGTTTTGCGACGGTTTGAGCAAAAGGATATAAATTTACAACAACCATATCGATAGGTGAAATATCATGTTCTTGCATGATTGCGTCATCGGTACCTCGACGACCTAAAATTCCACCATGAACCTTCGGGTGCAATGTTTTCACGCGACCATCCATCATTTCAGGGAATCCGGTGTAATCAGACACTTCAGTCACATTAAGACCTGATTCTGCGAGGAGTTTCGCAGTACCGCCAGTTGATAGAAGCTCAACACCACGCTCGGAAAGCGCCTTAGCGAATTCAACAACCCCTGTTTTATCAGACACACTAAGCAGGGCACGACGAATAGGACGAAGCAGTTGCATGAGATAGATCCCTTGGATTTGGATAAATAAGGCAATACGAACATCAATGAGTGAAAAGCCATTGGCTCTTCTTATATACCTACTTATAAAAGCGGAATTTGGTTGCTTCTTCAATAGCTATATATAAGTCACTAACAATTTCAGAACATAAAAACAAAATCAATGCTGAAATTTCGTGCTAATTGTAACGCAAACGTTTGCGTAATGCGCGATAAATTTTAAATTATTTTATCGTTGTGGATAACTTCGTGGATAACTCGGTATAAATAGGGGTTTTGCTGTGGAATGCAGCAGTTGAATAAAAAAATGCAAAAAAGGGGTTGCCAGATTTTTCTGACTCCCTATAATGCGCATCCACTGACCGGGAACAAGACAACGCAAAGCGCGATGAACACTGAAACGGCAGCGAGAGATTCTGAAAAGAAAAAGCAAAAAATCGCTTGACTCTCGATGAGGAAAACGTATTATACGTCACCTCGCGACAACGACCTTGAAGTCGAAAATCGAAAGATTAAGTCGCAACGCTCTTTAACAATTTATCAGACAATCTGTGTGGGCACTCACAGGACACTATCAAAAAATATTTGATTTTAAGTCTTGAAGAGTGACTAACACGTTAATTCATATATATGAACTAATAGGTAATATGTTTTCGCAAGAAGACATACGACAGTAAACATTCTTTGAGCATCAAGCTTTTTAATTGAAGAGTTTGATCATGGCTCAGATTGAACGCTGGCGGCAGGCCTAACACATGCAAGTCGAGCGGTAACAGGGGAAGCTTGCTTCTCGCTGACGAGCGGCGGACGGGTGAGTAATGTATGGGGATCTGCCCGATAGAGGGGGATAACTACTGGAAACGGTGGCTAATACCGCATAATCTCTCAGGAGCAAAGCAGGGGAACTTCGGTCCTTGCGCTATCGGATGAACCCATATGGGATTAGCTAGTAGGTGAGGTAATGGCTCACCTAGGCGACGATCCCTAGCTGGTCTGAGAGGATGATCAGCCACACTGGGACTGAGACACGGCCCAGACTCCTACGGGAGGCAGCAGTGGGGAATATTGCACAATGGGCGCAAGCCTGATGCAGCCATGCCGCGTGTATGAAGAAGGCCCTAGGGTTGTAAAGTACTTTCAGTCGGGAGGAAGGCGTTGATGCTAATATCATTAACGATTGACGTTACCGACAGAAGAAGCACCGGCTAACTCCGTGCCAGCAGCCGCGGTAATACGGAGGGTGCAAGCGTTAATCGGAATTACTGGGCGTAAAGCGCACGCAGGCGGTTAATTAAGTTAGATGTGAAATCCCCGGGCTTAACCTGGGAATGGCATCTAAAACTGGTTAGCTAGAGTCTTGTAGAGGGGGGTAGAATTCCATGTGTAGCGGTGAAATGCGTAGAGATGTGGAGGAATACCGGTGGCGAAGGCGGCCCCCTGGACAAAGACTGACGCTCAGGTGCGAAAGCGTGGGGAGCAAACAGGATTAGATACCCTGGTAGTCCACGCTGTAAACGATGTCGATTTGAAGGTTGTTCCCTTGAGGAGTGGCTTTCGGAGCTAACGCGTTAAATCGACCGCCTGGGGAGTACGGCCGCAAGGTTAAAACTCAAATGAATTGACGGGGGCCCGCACAAGCGGTGGAGCATGTGGTTTAATTCGATGCAACGCGAAGAACCTTACCTACTCTTGACATCCAGAGAATTTAGCAGAGATGCTTTAGTGCCTTCGGGAACTCTGAGACAGGTGCTGCATGGCTGTCGTCAGCTCGTGTTGTGAAATGTTGGGTTAAGTCCCGCAACGAGCGCAACCCTTATCCTTTGTTGCCAGCACGTCATGGTGGGAACTCAAAGGAGACTGCCGGTGATAAACCGGAGGAAGGTGGGGATGACGTCAAGTCATCATGGCCCTTACGAGTAGGGCTACACACGTGCTACAATGGCGTATACAAAGAGAAGCGACCTCGCGAGAGCAAGCGGAACTCATAAAGTACGTCGTAGTCCGGATTGGAGTCTGCAACTCGACTCCATGAAGTCGGAATCGCTAGTAATCGTAGATCAGAATGCTACGGTGAATACGTTCCCGGGCCTTGTACACACCGCCCGTCACACCATGGGAGTGGGTTGCAAAAGAAGTAGGTAGCTTAACCTTCGGGAGGGCGCTTACCACTTTGTGATTCATGACTGGGGTGAAGTCGTAACAAGGTAACCGTAGGGGAACCTGCGGTTGGATCACCTCCTTACCATTGAAGTGTTTTTGTGAAGTGCTCACACAGATTGTCTGATGAAATTAAAGTAGCGGTATCGATAGGCTTGTAGCTCAGGTGGTTAGAGCGCACCCCTGATAAGGGTGAGGTCGGTGGTTCAAGTCCACTCAGGCCTACCACTTTTCTCTTATGCTGCGTTATGGCTCAGCTCGTTTACTTGTGTAAACTTCGCTAACCCACGCCTTGCCTAAGAAAAAAGACCTCCGAGTAAGAAAAAATCTTATCAGGAGATTAATCGATACCGAAAAAAACCTTTATGGGGCTATAGCTCAGCTGGGAGAGCGCCTGCCTTGCACGCAGGAGGTCAGCGGTTCGATCCCGCTTAGCTCCACCATAAATTTTCTGATTATTCAGAATAGATTAGTCAACTAGTCTATTGCGAATAATTATGCTCTTTAACAATCTGGAACAAGCTGAAAATTGAAAACAACACACATTGTTTATCGCTTAAACAATGTGAGAGTCTCTCAAAAATCTCAACTTGAATGTGCTTCTCTGAAGCATCGAGTCGACGAACGACATGAGTTCGAGGCGGTCAGCGCACAGCAAGCGCAGCGTACTTAAAGTACGTGAGCATTGCGCGCACTGCCCAACGAAGAAATCATGATGTGCAGTCACTCGTTGTAAGAAGACACCTTCGGGTTGTGAGGTTAAGCGACTAAGCGTACACGGTGGATGCCTAGGCAATCAGAGGCGATGAAGGACGTGCTAATCTGCGAAAAGCGTCGGTAAGGTGATATGAACCGTTATAACCGACGATGTCCGAATGGGGAAACCCAGTGCAATTCGTTGCACTATCGTTTGATGAATACATAGTCAAACGAGGCGAACCGAGGGAACTGAAACATCTCAGTACCTCGAGGAAAAGAAATCAACCGAGATTCCCCTAGTAGCGGCGAGCGAACGGGGAGCAGCCCAGAGTCTTAATCAGCATTAGCATCAGGAGAACGGTCTGGAAAGGCCGGCAGTAAAGGGTGATAGCCCCGTATCCGAAGGTGTTAGTGTTGTGAACTCGACGAGTAGGGCGGGACACGTGTTATCCTGTCTGAATATGGGGGGACCATCCTCCAAGGCTAAATACTCCTGATTGACCGATAGTGAACCAGTACCGTGAGGGAAAGGCGAAAAGAACCCCGGCGAGGGGAGTGAAATAGAACCTGAAACCGTGTACGTACAAGCAGTGGGAGCCTTGATTTATCAGGGTGACTGCGTACCTTTTGTATAATGGGTCAGCGACTTATATTCTGTAGCAAGGTTAACCGTATAGGGGAGCCGTAGGGAAACCGAGTCTTAACTGGGCGAATGAGTTGCAGGGTATAGACCCGAAACCCGGTGATCTAGCCATGGGCAGGTTGAAGGTTGGGTAACACTAACTGGAGGACCGAACCGACTAATGTTGAAAAATTAGCGGATGACTTGTGGCTGGGGGTGAAAGGCCAATCAAACCGGGAGATAGCTGGTTCTCCCCGAAAGCTATTTAGGTAGCGCCTCGTGAACTCATCTTCGGGGGTAGAGCACTGTTTCGACTAGGGGGTCATCCCGACTTACCAACTCGATGCAAACTACGAATACCGAAGAATGTTATCACGGGAGACACACGGCGGGTGCTAACGTTCGTCGTGAAGAGGGAAACAACCCAGACCGCCAGCTAAGGTCCCAAAGTCATAGTTAAGTGGGAAACGAAGTGGGAAGGCTCAGACAGCCAGGATGTTGGCTTAGAAGCAGCCATCATTTAAAGAAAGCGTAATAGCTCACTGGTCGAGTCGGCCTGCGCGGAAGATGTAACGGGGCTAAACTATGCACCGAAGCTGCGGCAGCGATATGTAAATATTGTTGGGTAGGGGAGCGTTCTGTAAGCCTGTGAAGGTGTGCTGTGAGGCATGCTGGAGGTATCAGAAGTGCGAATGCTGACATAAGTAACGATAATGCGGGTGAAAAACCCGCACGCCGGAAGACCAAGGGTTCCTGTCCAACGTTAATCGGGGCAGGGTGAGTCGACCCCTAAGGCGAGGCAGAAATGCGTAGTCGATGGGAAACGGGTTAATATTCCCGTACTGGTGATAATTGCGATGGGGGGACGGAGAAGGTTAGGCTGGCCGGGCGACGGTTGTCCCGGTTTAAGGATGTAGGCAGGTGAATTAGGCAAATCCGGTTCACTATATGCTGAGGTCTGATGACGAGTCACTACGGTGGCGAAGTAGCTCATACCCCGCTTCCAGGAAAAGCCTCTAAGCTCTAGATTATCATTAATCGTACCCCAAACCGACACAGGTGGTCAGGTAGAGAATACTCAGGCGCTTGAGAGAACTCGGGTGAAGGAACTAGGCAAAATGGTGCCGTAACTTCGGGAGAAGGCACGCTGGCATTAGGTGAAGTGGTTTACCCATGGAGCTGAAGCCAGTCGCAGATACCAGCTGGCTGCAACTGTTTATTAAAAACACAGCACTGTGCAAACACGAAAGTGGACGTATACGGTGTGACGCCTGCCCGGTGCTGGAAGGTTAATTGATGGGGTTATCCGTAAGGAGAAGCTCTTGATCGAAGCCCCAGTAAACGGCGGCCGTAACTATAACGGTCCTAAGGTAGCGAAATTCCTTGTCGGGTAAGTTCCGACCTGCACGAATGGCGTAATGATGGCCAGGCTGTCTCCACCCGAGACTCAGTGAAATTGAACTCGCTGTGAAGATGCAGTGTACCCGCGGCAAGACGGAAAGACCCCGTGAACCTTTACTATAGCTTGACACTGAACATTGAGCCTTGATGTGTAGGATAGGTGGGAGGCTTCGAAGCGTGGACGCCAGTCTGCGTGGAGCCAACCTTGAAATACCACCCTTTAATGTTTGATGTTCTAACGTTGCCCCGTTATCCGGGGTGCGGACAGTGTCTGGTGGGTAGTTTGACTGGGGCGGTCTCCTCCCAAAGAGTAACGGAGGAGCACGAAGGTTGGCTAAGCATGGTCGGACATCATGCGGTTAGTGCAAAGGCATAAGCCAGCTTGACTGCGAGAGTGACGGCTCGAGCAGGTACGAAAGTAGGTCTTAGTGATCCGGTGGTTCTGAATGGAAGGGCCATCGCTCAACGGATAAAAGGTACTCCGGGGATAACAGGCTGATACCGCCCAAGAGTTCATATCGACGGCGGTGTTTGGCACCTCGATGTCGGCTCATCACATCCTGGGGCTGAAGTAGGTCCCAAGGGTACGGCTGTTCGCCGTTTAAAGTGGTACGCGAGCTGGGTTTAGAACGTCGTGAGACAGTTCGGTCCCTATCTGCCGTGGGCGTTGGAAGATTGAAAGGGGCTGCTCCTAGTACGAGAGGACCGGAGTGGACGCACCACTGGTGTTCGGGTTGTCATGCCAATGGCATTGCCCGGTAGCTAAGTGCGGAAAAGATAACCGCTGAAAGCATCTAAGCGGGAAACTTGCCTTGAGATGAGTCTTCCCTGACCCTTTAAGGGTCCTAAAGGAACGTTTAAGACTAAGACGTTGATAGGTTGGGTGTGTAAGCGTAGCGATACGTTGAGCTAACCAATACTAATGAACCGTGAGGCTTAACCTGACAACACCGAAGGTGTTTTAGAGAGATTGAGTTGATTTTCAAAGAACGTGAGAAGCCGAAAGGTGAAGGACACACAGCTTGTTCAAGATTGAAGTTCTGGTTTAGTGAGAAATGATGCTAAACGGGAACGAAACCGAATTTGTCTGGCGGCAATAGCGCGGTGGTCCCACCTGACCCCATGCCGAACTCAGCAGTGAAACGCCGTAGCGCCGATGGTAGTGTGGGGTCTCCCCATGTGAGAGTAGGGAACTGCCAGACATTAAATTAGTGAGAAAGCCACCCAATGGGTGGCTTTTTTGCGTTTGGGGAAATAAAAATGACGCAGTTTACGGTAGTTGAGCTGTTCGGTATGCTTCGCTTTGTTTGCTCTGCCCGTTATTTTTTATGGTTGAAAGAGGAAGAGACTCAAAAACCATAAGTTAATCAATGATCCACTCAGCAACTAACTTATCTGTTTATGGTACTGTAGTTGAGTAAGTGAAGTTGATGTAGATTAGCGGGGATTCTTATTGTTGGCGCTGTCTTTTTAGCGAGGGTAAGGCCTGAAAATGAAGCGATAAAGCCCCTCGCCAGTTAATCATCAGCCAATCAGTAGTTCACTTAGCAATTAATCTATGTATTTTTGGCGCTTTTTATCATCGTTAATCAATAATAGGCTAAGCAATTATCGAGGTTATCACGATTTTCATCAGGTTAGCTTCCATTATCCTCCCTTTTCTCATCGAAAATCGTCTTCTGTATTTATGCCACTTCTTGTTATTGTTAATCAATAATCCACTCAGTAATTAAATAGCCTATATTATGCTAATCGTGAAAGATAAATCTAAATAACCAAAGGTTTCATTGCTAATAATCCACTATACCGACTCTATTAATTTATTGAATTTTGATAACTCATTTGGCTAATCAGTAATTTTGGTTCAAGGAATTGGATACTTCAGCATAAAACCACTAAAGCAGGCTTATTAAGTTAGGGTGTTATAGATGTAAATTAAGGGAGGTAAAAATTGAAATAGCTCTAGTTAATATCAAAAGCATATAAGCCAAACCTATATATATAAAATAATATAAACGAACAAAAAATATATAAAATCAGTGGATTACAGATAAGTTATATTTGAAAGGAAATTATCGTAAGCCTCTTTGCATGAAATTATTTCAATCACTCTTGAAATACTCGACAAGCTGCGTAACATTGGTTAGATTATTTAGCATTCTAGAAGTCTAAACGTATAAAAGTATAAAAAGGGGATGAATGATGCCAATTCGTTTACCAGACGAGTTACCCGCAGTGAATTTCTTACGCGAAGAAAATGTTTTTGTCATGACAACGACAAGAGCTAGCCTTCAGGAGATCCGCCCCTTGAAAGTATTGATATTGAATTTAATGCCAAAAAAAATAGAAACTGAAAACCAGTTTTTAAGGCTTCTATCAAATACGCCTCTACAGGTTGATATCCAACTCTTAAGAATCGACCAAAGAGAATCTAAAAATACACCAACAGAGCATTTGAATAATTTTTATTGTGATTTTGAGGACATTAAAGAGCAAAACTTTGATGGTTTAATTGTCACTGGAGCGCCTTTGGGGTTAGTCGAATTTGATGACGTGTGTTATTGGAGCCAAATCGAAAAAGTGATTGCATGGGCTAAAGAACATGTAACTTCAACACTTTTTGTTTGCTGGGCAGTACAGGCAGCTTTAAAAGTGCTTTATGATTTACCAAAATGGACTCGTACAGAAAAACTTTCGGGTGTTTATCAGCATGATACGCTAGAACCTCATGCCTTACTAACCCGAGGGTTTGATGCCTCATTTTATGCACCTCATTCACGGTATGCTGATTTTCCTGAAGATCTTATCCGTGAGCATACAGACTTAGAAATATTAGCCGGTTCTGAAGAGGCTGGAGCTTATTTATTTGGCTCTAAAGATAAACGCCTCGCTTTTGTTACTGGACACCCTGAATACGATAAAGATACACTTGCTCAAGAATACTGGCGTGACTTTGATGCAGGACTTTCGCCAGAAATTCCATGTAACTATTTTAAGAATAATGATCCAACTAATCCGCCGTTGGTCAGTTGGCGCAGTCATGGACACCTACTTTTTTCAAATTGGTTGAATTATTATGTGTACCAGATCACACCTTTCGATCTTAGCCACATGGAACCGACACTAGACTAAAAAAGAACCTTTATTTTGCTGATGTTTTAATAATCATTGAGGATATGGGATTTTGCTTATTTTTATGGAATTAAATTCCAATTAAAAGATTATTTTCAGTATAAAAGCAGCTACTTAGTAGCTGCTTTTTTTGTTTTTGAGACAAACTATTTTAACGATAAAATTGTTTAGTAATTACTTGATTTAACGGATATTTAACATATTTTTCTTTAATAATGAAAATTAAAACTTAAAATACAATCTTTTAAAAGTCCATATATATCATATCGTTAAATCTATTTTTAATTAAAATGGAAATCGTTTTTGATTTATTTTTATTTTGATCTTAAGCTTAATTCATAACCCGATATGAATGAGGACTGATCAATGGAACATCAATTATTAGCATCAGATTTAACATTTACTAAAGAAATACCTCATCAAGATAATAGAGTATTACATAATGATTCTATTGAATTTCTTTCTCATTTAGTCGAGGCTTTTTTACCTCGCAGAAATCAATTACTGAAAGAAAGGTTAGAAAGACAGGCGAAGATTGATGCTGGGGAATTACCAGATTTTATTTTGGAATCTAGTTCCATAAAAAATGGTGATTGGAAAATACAAAATATCCCTGAGGATTTAGGTGATCGCCGAGTTGAAATCACTGGCCCTGTTGAACGTAAGATGGTTATCAATGCTTTGAACTCTAACGTTAAAGTTTTTATGGCTGATTTTGAAGATTCTCTTTCCCCTTCTTGGGAAAAGTTAATTGATGGGCAAATCAACTTAAGTGATGCCATTAATGGTGATATTTCTTATACCAATGAAAACGGTAAAGTTTATCAACTGAAGTCAGACCCCGCTGTATTGATTGCCCGTGTTAGAGGTTTACACCTCGATGAAAAGCACGTGTTATTTGGTGGAACGCCAATTCCTGGTGGGCTGTTTGATTTTTCACTCTATTTTTTTAATAACTATCAAGCCTTGTTAAAAAAAGGGAGTGGTCCTTATTTCTACATTCCAAAATTAGAATCTTGGCAGGAAGCAAAGTGGTGGAGCGATGTATTTAGCGCAGCCGAAGATTTTGTAGGATTACCTCGCGGAACAATTAAGGCAACCGTTTTGATTGAAACATTGCCTGCGGTATTCCAAATGGACGAGATTCTTTATCACATGCGCCACCACATTGTTGGCTTAAATTGTGGTCGTTGGGATTATATTTTTAGCTATATCAAAACATTGAAAGAACACCCTGACAGGGTGTTGCCCGACCGCCAGATTGTCACTATGACACAAGAGTTTCTAAGTGCGTATTCTCGTTTATTAATTAAGACATGCCATCGTCGTGGTGCATTTGCGATGGGGGGGATGTCTGCATTCATTCCAAGTAAAGATGAAGAAGAAAATCGGACAATTTTAGCCAAGGTAAGGGCTGATAAAGAGCTAGAGGCAATAAATGGACATGATGGTTCGTGGGTTGCACATCCAGGCTTAGCAGATGTTGTTATGACTGTTTTTGATAAAGCACTTGGTGAGCGAGCAAACCAACTCGATGTGTTTCGCGACTCCGACCCTGAAATTACTGCAGAGCAGCTTTTAGTACCATGTTCGGGTGAAAGAACTGAAGCTGGAATGAGAGCGAATATCCGTGTTGCAGTGCAGTATATCGAAGCATGGATATCGGGTAATGGTTGCGTTCCTATTTATGGATTAATGGAGGATGCGGCAACGGCTGAGATTTCAAGAACTTCTATATGGCAATGGATAAGGCATGGTAAGTCTTTGTCAAACGGTGAAAAGGTTACCAAGGTTCTTTTCGAAGAAATGCTAGACGAAGAGCTTCAAGTTATTCAAAAAGAGCTTGGCGACAAACGCTTCCAGAGTGGGCGTTTTAGGGAGGCTGCAGACTTAATGAGGCGTATTACAACACAAGATGAGCTCATTGAGTTCCTGACCATCCCAGGATACCAATTATTAGACTAATAATAGCAAACATAACATTCGATAAACCCTACGTATTACTATAAAGGAAGTGGATCATGACTACATCGCGCTTAGAGCAAATTGCCCAATTAGAAAATGAATGGAAAAAACCACGTTGGAAAGGCATTACACGCCCATATTCGGCGGAAGAAGTGATTAAATTACGTGGTTCAGTCAATCTGGAACATTCATTAGCACGTAAAGGTGCTGAACGTTTTTGGGAGCAGCTACATGGGAAATCTAAAAAGGGTTATGTTAATGCGCTCGGTGCATTGACAGGTGGGCAAGCTTTGCAGCAAGCGAAAGCAGGCATCGAGGCGGTTTATTTGTCAGGCTGGCAGGTTGCTGCGGATGCAAATACTGCTTCGAGCATGTATCCAGATCAATCACTTTACCCTGTTGACTCAGTTCCTTCAGTAGTTCAGAAAATTAATAATACTTTTCGTCGAGCTGATCAAATTCAATGGGCAAATGGCATTGGGCCAGATAATAAAGAATACATTGATTTCTTTTTACCCATTGTTGCGGATGCAGAGGCAGGTTTCGGTGGCGTGCTAAACGCCTTTGAATTAATGAAAAATATGATAGAGGCGGGTGCTGCTGCGGTACACTTTGAAGATCAACTTGCGGCAGTAAAAAAATGTGGTCATATGGGTGGTAAAGTTTTAGTGCCAACTCAAGAAGCTATTCAAAAATTGGTTGCAGCACGGCTAGCTGCAGATGTGTCTGGTGTTCCGACTATCTTAATTGCACGTACGGATGCAGATGCTGCCGACCTTCTTACCTCAGATTGTGATGAATATGATGCAGATTTTGTGACGGGAGAACGCACTTCAGAAGGCTTTTTCCGTACCCATGCAGGTATTGAACAAGCGATCAGTCGTGGTTTAGCCTACGCGCCCTATGCTGACCTTGTTTGGTGCGAAACATCAAAACCTGATTTAGAGGCAGCAAGGCAATTTGCAGATGCGATTCATGCGAAATACCCTGGCAAACTATTGGCGTATAACTGCTCTCCATCATTTAACTGGAAGAAGAATTTAGATGATGCCACGATTGCTCGATTCCAAGATGAACTCGCTGCAATGGGGTATCGCTTCCAATTTATTACATTAGCGGGCATCCATAGTATGTGGTTTAACATGTTTGACCTCGCTCACTCTTATGCTCAAGGGGAGGGGATGCGCCATTATGTAGAAAAAGTTCAAGAGCGTGAATTTGCTGCAATGAATAAGGGGTATACCTTCTCTTCACACCAACAAGAAGTGGGTACGGGGTACTTTGATAAGGTCACAACGGTTATTCAAGGAGGAACTTCTTCAGTAACCGCTTTAACGGGGTCAACAGAAGAAGAACAATTCTAGTCAATATTTCCTTTATTCGGTGTTTCTGTTTATTTGATGTATCGGTTAACTTTCAGGCACGTTAAGTGCCTGTTTTTTCTTTAAAGAAATGAAATGGGAGTAAACATGATCCTGACAACTGAACAGATCATAGCCCAAACAATCTTGCAGGGATTTGATGCGCAATATGGGCGCTTCCTTGAAATAACATCTGGAGCTCAAGAACGGTTTGAGCAGGCAAATTGGCATGCTGTGCAATCTGCGATGAAACAACGTATTCAATTATATGATCATCATGTTGGCTTAGTTGTTGCTCAGTTACAATTTATGGGGTTAGTGCAATCATTAACACCTGATAAATTGGCACTAATTAAACATGTTTATAAAACATTACTGCCTGATTACCCACGGTTTGAAATTGCAGAAAGTTTTTTTAACTCAGTATATTGCCGATTATTCCAGCATAGAGAACTGACTCAAGATAACCTATTCATTTTTACCTCTCAGCCAGCGAGGCGTTTTTCAGCATCTCCTCGGCCTCTCGCGCGGGAATATCGTGTGGATGGCAATCTAGCGACTTTGCTATTCTCAATCTTGGGTGGGTTACCGTTAAGATTACCTTGGCGAGATTTAAATCTTGATATTCAATGTATTATAGAGACGTTACAGCATCGTTTTTTACATATTAATACGCAAAAATGTAGCCTACATATTGCAAATGAGCTGTTTTACCGCAATAAAGCAGCTTGGTTGGTAGGTAAAATTTACATTGATGATGAAGTACACCCTTTTTTATTGCCTATTCATCACGATGATAATCGTAAAGTATATATTGATACTTGTTTAACTGCATTCGATGAGGCGAGTATCGTGTTTGGTTTTGCACGCTCTTATTTCATGGTATATGCCCCTTTTCCTGCAGCCTTGGTATTTTGGTTAAGGGAAATCTTGCCAAGCAAGTCTATTGCTGAGCTTTATATGGCAATTGGCTGTCAAAAACACGGAAAAACGGAGTATTATCGGGAGTATTTAGCCTATATTAACTTTGCTAGAGAACAATTTACTATCGCGCCAGGGGTTAAAGGCATGGTGATGTTGGTGTTCACTGCACCTGCTTTTGACCGTGTATTTAAGATTATTAAAGACACATTTGCCCCTCAAAAAAACGTGACAAAAGAAAGGGTTCAAGAGTGTTATCGGATCGTCAAAGAACACGATCGCGTAGGGCGAATGGCGGATACGCAAGAGTTTGAAAACTTTATAATAAATAAAAGTGCGATTAGTCATGAATTGATGATGGAGCTATTAAACGAGGCGCCATCACAAATTGAGGATCTGGGTGACAAAATATTAATTCGCCATTTGTATATGGAAAGAAAGATGGTGCCGCTGAATATCTATATGGATAACGCAAATGATGAGCAGCTAAATAATGCTTTGAATGAATACGGGTGGGCAATCAAACAGCTAGCAGCGGCAAATATTTTTCCAGGTGATATGCTTTTTAAAAATTTCGGTGTGACACGGCATGGGCGAGTTGTTTTTTATGACTATGACGAAATTTGTTATATGACAGAGGTAAATTTTCGTCATATACCTGAGGCGTTATACCCTGAGCAGGAATTATCAGGGGAGCCATGGTATAGCATCGGGGAGCATGATGTTTTCCCTGAAGAGTTTGCGTCATTTATTTGCCAAAATAAGCAAATTCGTGATTATTTGCAGCAATATCATGCTGATTTGTTTTCAGCTGATTTTTGGCAAAAACTACAAAAGCGTATTTTGAGTGGTTATGTAGAGGATGTTTATGCATACCGTGAAGAATTACGTTTTTGCCATCAATTTAACATGTTGCTACCTTGCTAAATGGCCTCGTTATCACTGATACAGTTAGGAAAATCGCGACTCGGTGATTACCGAGTCACTTAACTTTAGTCTTGTGTACCTTGAATCGCTTCTTGGGCTAGTTGTGTAATTTTTTCGTAGTTACCCGTGTTCAGTGCATCTTCAGGAACTATCCATGATCCGCCGATACAAAGTACGCTTTCCAGTGCCAAATAGTCACGATAGTTAGCTAATGATATCCCCCCTGTTGGGCAGAACCTTACCTGTGAAAATGGTCCTGCGATGGCTTTTAGCGCTTTAACGCCGCCATTCGCTTCTGCAGGGAAAAACTTGAATTCTTTCAAACCATAATTCATACCAAGCATCAATTCTGAAACAGTTGAAATACCAGGAATTAAAGGAATATTTCCTTGAACTGCGGCAGCTAATAGTTCGTCGGTTAATCCTGGGCTGATAGCAAATTGGGCTCCTGCTTGGGAAACGTCAGCGAGCTGTTTTGCATTAATGACGGTGCCAGCTCCGACAATCGCTTCGGGGACTTCTTGAGCGATTAAACGGATTGCATCAACAGCGCACTCCGTTCTTAACGTCACCTCTAATACTTTGATACCACCATTAACAAGGGCTTTAGCTAGGGGCACGGCTTGCTCAATTTTTTTGATAACAATGACGGGTACGATAGGGCCTTGCTTAAGAATCGCTTCTGCGGTCATTTTCCAATTATTCATATTTTTTCCTATTAGTAAAAATAGATTAAAAATCAATGCTACAAGCGCCTTCTTCGGCACTCGATAAATTTCGTCTTAGTGCACCGAAAAGTTCTCTGCCACACCCTATGTGTTTATCACTCAAGTCAGGTTTATGTGCGGGGCGCTTCGCGATTTCTTGCTCATCAATGAGGAGTTGTAATTCACCAGTCAGTGCATTCACTCTGATCATATCTCCATCTTTAACTTTTGCTAGGAGTCCGCCATTGTAGGCTTCAGGTGTCACATGGATTGCCGAAGGAACTTTACCTGATGCGCCAGACAGTCGGCCATCGGTCACTAGTGCAACCTTATAGCCCCTATCCATTAGAACACCGAGAGGTGGCATTAATTTATGGAGTTCTGGCATGCCATTAGCGGAGGGACCTTGAAAACGCACAACAATAATACAATCACGATTTAGTGCACCGGATTCAAATTGTGTTGCAATATCATTTTGATTATCAAAAACCACAGCAGGTGCTTCAATAATTTGGTTTTCCTCAGGAACAGCAGAAGTTTTCATTATTGCACGACCTAAATTACCAGAAAGTAATTTTGTTCCACCGTGATGGGAAAAAGGTCTGTCTATTTGCGCAATAACTTCAGGATTAAAGGAATCTTTAGGGCCTTCTCGCCATTCTAGCTGCCCATTATTTAACCAAGGTTCTTGTGTATAGCGTGAAAGGCCAAAACCTGCAACCGTGTTAACATCTTCATGTAATAGCCCTTTTTGCAGTAATTGGTAAGCTAATAGTGCAACGCCGCCAGCGGCTTGGAACTGGTTAATATCTGCTTGTCCATTTGGATAGATACGGCAAATTAATGGGACGATTGCAGAAAGGTCGGAAAAATCATCCCAATTGATGATAATTCCTGCTGCTCGAGCAATGGCGACGAGGTGCATGGTGAGGTTTGTTGAACCACCGGTCGCAAGTAAGGCAACAATTCCATTCACGATGACTTTTTCATCAACTAACTGTCCGATAGGTAAGTATTGGCCAGATTGCTCAGTTAATCGAGTAATTTGCCGTGCAGCTGCATTGGTTAAAGCATCACGTAGGGGCGTTTCAGGGGGAACAAAGGATGCACCTGGCAAGTGTAGGCCCATGACTTCCATAACCATTTGATTCGAATTGGCTGTCCCATAAAAAGTACAAGTTCCAATGCCATGGTATGAGGCGGCTTCTGCTTCTAATAATTCGTTTCGGCCTACTTTTCCTTCCACATATAACTGGCGAATACGTACTTTTTCTTTATTAGGCAGCCCTGTAGACATGGGACCTGCGGGAACAAAAATGGCGGGAAGGTGGCCAAATGATAGGGCGCCAAGCATTAACCCTGGAACGATTTTATCGCAAATACCTAAATATAACGCGCCATCAAACATATTATGGGATAAACCAATCGCTGTAGACATTGCAATAACATCACGGCTGAGCATCGATAGTTCCATGCCGTCTTGTCCTTGAGTCACACCATCACACATGGCGGGAACCCCTGCTGCAACTTGGCCAATAGAGCCAGCTTCGAGTAAGGCTTTTTTTAATTGCTCAGGGTATTTATCGTATGGGCGATGAGCTGACAACATGTCGTTATAGGCGTTAATAATCGCAATATCAGTACGAGTCATACTTTTTAGTATTTGTTTTTCTTCTGTTTGGCAGGCAGCAAAACCATGAGCAAGATTACCACAAGCTAAGGAAGCTCGGTGAACAGTGGTACTACGTGCATATTCAATTCGGTTTAAATAGGCGGCACGCGTTTTTGCGGATCGCGAAATAATACGTTGAGTGATCCGCGCTAAGTCATTATGGATAGCGGGTGGTATTGTCGTTTCAGAGATCTTTTTGCTCATGATAATTGCTCCAGAAGATAGAAAAACATCATATTTTCTGCTTCGTTTCAGGGTGTTTCTTGATGGACTAACTTTTTTGTATCCCTATTCGCACTTTATGTTACCGGTAACATTGTTAAATGAAATTGCTTAACTTGCAATCATCAAAATTGAGATTCAGCATTAACTGTGATCTGAATCAAAATTATAATATGGAGTAATCTGTACAGAAAAAGTACAAATGGCATGCTATAGTGAGGTAAATAAAGCAAATTCTTGTAGAGTTAATGTCATTGTAGGGCCATAGATTTAAAAGATGGATAATAAAAATTGCAGGAATGTTGAAATGCTAAAGTGGATGATTATTAGCGTAATTCTGTTGTTTGCACCGATTACTTATGGGACGGTAGAAATCACCGCAGGTTCATATACTGTTTTAATGAATATACTTAGCCAACAGAGCCTATTTGATAAGCAAGAAGAAAAAACAGAAGTGATCACGCGTTCTTTAATGGGATCACCTTATAACAAACATACATTAAATCATTCTCAATTTTCGGAAGAAAAACTAGTTATTAATTTAAAATCAATGGATTGTATGACTTTTATTGAGTATACAGAGGCTTTTAAACGCTCGAAAAACTACGAGCAATTTATCACTAATTTAGCGAAAATTCGTTATACCGATCAGGATATTCAGTTTACAAACAGGCGACATTTTTTTTCTGATTGGGCTCAAAGCCCTAATCCACTCGTGTTGGATATTACAACGCAAATCAGCCCTCATGCTGTATCTGTAAATAAAAAATTGAACTTCAAAAATGATACGAGTTTGCTTATTTCTGGTTTTCCAATAAAAAATAGAACAATAAGCTATATACCAATGGAATACATAGATGATAATCTGATTTTAAATCTAAAGACGGGTGATTATATTGGCATTTACTCTAAATACAAGGGGTTAGATGTATCCCATGTCGGTATCGTGATCCGTCATAATGACAAAGTTCTATTTAGGAATGCATCATCACTAAAAGGAAATTTAAAGGTTAGTGATAGTGAGTTACGTAGTTACTTGAATGGGAAATTAGGCATAGTTGTTTTTAGAACAAATTATGATAACAGGCTAAATTCAAAATAATTTGATTTTTTAATCTGAATATTTAACCTAAATAAAGGTTAATCTGGCTTAGATTAGGTTATTAGTAGCGTATTTAGCTTTGTTTTTAAAAGTAAAAATAAAAATAAAAAAATAACATGAATTAGAATCGTATTTTTATTAGTTTCTAATTATTACCAGCAACATTTAAAGTGTAAAAGGATATTAAATTGTCGATTTGATCAATAAGATATTACAATATAATTTAAATGAATTAAATTTTTAAAAAACTTTTATAAAGCAATAGATTGCTTTATAAATAATACTAAAGTTTCTTTTTTTTTGTATATGAAAAACACGTTTGCCTATCAATCGGTATTGTTTTGATTGTTCATAACTATTTTAAATGTATTTAATTAATTTTATAATGATTAATGCTAGCTAAATTTTATTTTCTTATTTAGGAGATGGTTATGCATATCGTTAACAAGAAAAATATTTATGCATTATTGGGAAATCATTTACGAAAAGCTAGATTGAGCAAGGGGTTATCTGGAAATGAGTTAGGTTCAGTTATTCAGTTGAGCCAGCAACAAGTGTCTCGTTATGAGTTAGGGATCAATAAATTAAGTTTAGATAAATTAATTGAAATTGTCATTTTTTTGGATATTGATATTAATGAAATTACTAAATTAATCATTAAGCAAGTTGAGTATGAGAAAAAGGAGTTGGTACCGAGTTGAAATTTTTTATGGTGTTTCAATAAATTTTTATGATTAATCAATTGTACTAAAAAATATTGAACTACAGAGAGCTGATTTTTCATTTATTACGCTACCGAATAAAAATAAAATTAATGGATTATACTTACTATTATAAGTGTCGTTTTGATGATAAATTCTTAAGAGTAAAAAACATTTAAATCTAATTTGCACAGCTATAATGAATTGAATTTATATTTTTCGATGTGAAAATGATTAATATTATTCTTAATAAATAGTTAAGTCATTATTTAACTATTGAAGTTAGTCGCAACAAGTGCCTATTAGTAAAAAATTTAGGGTGGTTGGTAAAAGGTGTTTTTGTTTCATTTTGAACGAAAAAACACGAACGTTAAGCTTACTTATTTTTTCTATAAAGGATAGGAAGGAATAGGTAAGCTCTAAAAGTGAATCTATGTTAATTTATTTTACCTGCGATTTTTCTGTCAAGTTTTGCCATCGAAAAGCAACACGGTTTTTATAGTGTTATCGATAACCTTATGTTTAAATATGCCACACACACTGTGGGTAGGATAAGGCTAAGGTTTGATGTTGAAACATATAGGGATATTTCTCATTTTCTTACTTGCTGGGTGTACGGCTCCCACATCAAATAATGGTTATTACGTCGATAAACGTAACCCTTCTCAAAACACCAGTGAACGCATTCAGTATGTTATTTTGCACTATACGGTGTCCGATGATGACCATTCTATTAAAATATTGACCAAAGGTAAGGTCAGTTCTCATTATCTCATTCCAAGCCATCCAGATTATAAAGATGGAAAACCTATTGTATTACAGCTCGTTCCTGAAGAATTAAAGGCTTGGCATGCGGGTGATAGCCGTTGGCTTTACCATACCAGCTTGAATGACTCCTCAATAGGAATTGAAATTGTGAATTCGGGTTTCCAAGGAGAGAAAAAAGGGAAAACAAGCTGGCCGCCATTTAATGAGTCGCAAATCACGGCTTTAATTCCGTTACTAAAAGATATTATGCAGCGGTATAACATTCCTCCTGAGAATATTATCGGCCACAGTGATATTGCGCCGCTACGTAAGCAAGACCCTGGTAAAGCTTTTCCATGGCAACGCCTTTCACAACAAGGGATTGGAGCTTGGCCAGATCCTAAAACAGTTAATAAATACCTTGCAGGCCGGAACGTGAATGAACCTGCAAATATACTGCGTATTCAAAAGGCACTGAAGTTTTATGGATATTCAGGTATTCCGTTATCAGGCAAGTTAGATGTACAAACGAAAAAAACCTTACGTGCATTCCAATTACACTTTAGGCAGCGGGATATTGAAGGTTTAGCGGACGCAGAAACAGAAGCTATTGCCCTTGCATTGATTGAAAAGTATCGTGATATATCAAAATTTAAAGCCTTTGAGCGAACTAAGCAACTAGATCATACTTCTGCTAGCCAGCAAGGGGATTAATTTTTAAATACCTTGGTTTTTTATTATGTTACTCATCAAAAGTGCGGGTTTCCCCGCATTTTATACATCTAGGTACTGAACTAGCGATTTGCACCATACTCACGGCTAATTTCTTTCGCTGCTTTAATGACCATCGCCCCTAACTCTGTAATTCGGTCATCAGTAATTCGAGATAATGGCCCAGAGATAGATATAGCGGCAAATGCCTCTTTGTGTTCATCATAAATACAGGCACCAATACACCTTAAACCTAAGGCATGCTCTTCATCATCATAAGAAAACCCTTGTTTCTTGGCTTGTTGTAAATTTTCTTTTAATGCAGAAGGGTTGGTTAAGGTAAAGGGGGTATAAGCATGTAACCCTTTACGGCTCAAAAGTGGAATGAGCTTATCTTCAGGTAAATTAGCGATAAACGCTTTACCTGCACCAGATGCATGTAAAGGGAGTTTGCCACCAATTGGCGCAGACATGCGCATTAATGCAGTACATTGTACTTGGTCGACAATAACGGCATCGTACTCAGTATGGTCAAGAATTGCTAAATTGACGGTTTCACCAGATTCATCCATTAAACGACGTAAAATAGGGTGAACTAACGCTAACAAATTCCGACTTTCTAAGAAACTACTACCAATAATAAAGGCGTTGGAGGCGATAACCCACAAGCCTAAGTCACCTGTTTGGCGTACAAAACCATGCTGTTCTAAGGTCATTAATAGCCGGTGTGTTGTTGAGTTGGGTAAACCTGCTTGCAATGCGAGGTCAGTTAAGGCGATGCCTCCAGTGGACTCAGAAATAGATTCCAACAGCGTGAGCCCACGGCTTAATGATTGGACTTGTCCTGCTGCGGTTGCACCACTTGCTGGCCCTTTTGCTTTTTTGAGTTTTTTTGTAATTGGTGCCGTTGCCATTAAGCCTCTCCTGACTGTAATGAAATTTGATTCTATTATGAACTAACTGAGCTGAAAATACTCATCGGATCAGTGAGAAAGTGATCGTTACATAACCTGAGAAACTCTCATCATAACAGTGAATTTCAAACACAAAAGTTATGGTAGGATGTTAAGTGTAAAAATTTGACTTATTTCTCAGTGTTTTCGATCAGGAGGGCAGTGCAGTGTCCGAAAAAGTGAATCAATTAGAACAAGAATTAAAAAAACGTATATTGGTATTAGATGGTGCGATGGGAACAATGATCCAGCAGCACAAACTCACAGAAGAACAGTTTCGTGGTGAACGCTTTGCGGATTGGCCTAGTGACCTGAAAGGCAACAATGACCTCTTAGTCCTCACACAGCCTGATATTATTCGAGAAATACATAGTCAATATTTTGAAGCGGGCGCAGATATTATTGAAACCAATACATTTAACTCCACGTCCATTGCGATGGCGGATTATAAAATGGAAGCGCTTTCCGCAGAAATTAATGAAGTAGCTGCACGTATCGCCCGTGAATGCGCGGATGAATGGACACGTAAAACCCCAGAAAAGCCACGTTATGTTGCAGGAGTCTTAGGGCCAACTAATCGTACCGCATCGATTTCCCCTGATGTGAACGACCCTGCATTTCGTAATATCACTTTTGATCAACTGGTTGACGCTTATCGAGAATCCACGCGATCGCTCGTGAAAGGCGGGGTTGATCTGATCATGATCGAAACCATTTTCGATACGTTGAATGCTAAAGCCGCCATTTTTGCAGTAGAAACGGAACTTGAAGCGCTCAACGTTTCATTGCCTGTTATGATTTCAGGGACAATAACGGACGCTTCTGGTAGAACGCTTTCTGGGCAGACAACGGAAGCTTTTTATAACTCACTGCGCCATGCACAGCCGATATCATTTGGGCTGAATTGTGCATTGGGGCCTGATGAATTACGTCAATATATTGCGGAGCTGTCACGCATTGCCGAATGTTATGTGAGTGCTCACCCTAATGCAGGGTTGCCAAATGCCTTTGGTGAATATGATCTCGATGCACAAAATATGGCGCAGCAAATCCAAGAATGGGCAAAAGCGGGTTTCTTGAATATTGTGGGTGGGTGTTGTGGGACAACGCCGCTGCATATTCGCAAAATGGCGGAGGCTGTTGAAGGGATAGCACCGCGTCAATTACCCAATTTACCTGTCGAATGTCGTCTTTCAGGGCTAGAGCCGCTTAATATTGGGGCAAAATCGCTGTTTGTGAACGTAGGGGAAAGAACCAACGTCACTGGATCAGCAAAATTCAAGCGATTGATTAAAGAAGAAAACTACCAAGAAGCTTTAGATGTGGCTCGTCAACAAGTCGAGAGTGGTGCTCAAGTCATTGATATTAATATGGATGAGGGCATTTTGGACTCCCATGCGGCCATGGTACGTTTTCTTAATCTGATCGCGGGGGAACCTGATATTGCCCGCGTGCCAATCATGATCGACTCCTCAAAGTGGGACGTTATCGAAGCAGGGCTTAAGTGCATACAAGGCAAAGGTATTGTGAACTCCATTTCAATGAAAGAAGGGGTTGAGGTCTTTGTTGAACACGCCAAATTATTGCGTAAATACGGTGCTGCTGTTGTCGTCATGGCATTTGATGAGGTAGGTCAGGCGGATACTCGCGAACGGAAAATTGAAATTTGTCGCCGTGCTTACCAGATTTTGACAGAAGAAGTTGGCTTCCCTGCCGAAGATATCATTTTTGACCCTAATATTTTTGCGGTAGCGACAGGAATTGAAGAGCACAATAATTATGCCGTTGATTTTATTGAAGTCTGTAAGGATATTAAAGATCAACTCCCTCATGCGATGATTTCAGGTGGTGTTTCTAACGTCTCTTTCTCATTTAGGGGAAACGATCCTGTTCGTGAGGCGATCCATGCTGTGTTCCTGTATTACGCGATCCGCAATGGTATGGATATGGGGATCGTCAACGCGGGGCAACTCGCCATTTATGATGATCTTCCTGCAGAGTTAAAAGATGCCGTCGAAGATGTGATTTTAAACCGCCGTGATGATAGCACGGAGCGTTTATTGGAGCTGGCTGAGAAATTTCGTGGTTCAGGATCTGTAGAGCAACAAGTGCAACAAGCGGAATGGCGCAGTTGGGAAGTGGAAAAACGTTTAGAATATGCCCTAGTGAAAGGGATTACCGAATTTATTATTCAAGATACGGAAGAAACTCGCCAGCGTGCATCAAGCCCAATTGAAGTGATTGAAGGGCCATTAATGAATGGCATGAACGTGGTTGGAGACCTGTTTGGTGAAGGGAAAATGTTCTTGCCACAGGTAGTGAAATCGGCCCGCGTGATGAAACAAGCGGTGGCTTATTTAGAACCCTATATTCAAGAACTTAAACAATCAGGTAGCAGCTCAGGCAAAGTGCTATTGGCGACAGTCAAAGGGGATGTTCACGATATCGGTAAAAACATTGTTGGTGTTGTTTTACAGTGTAATAACTATGAAATTATTGATTTAGGTGTGATGGTGCCATGCGAAACCATTTTAAAAACGGCGCGTGAGCAAAATGTCGATATTATCGGTCTGTCTGGCTTGATCACGCCATCCCTTGATGAAATGGTGCATGTCGCAAAAGAGATGGAAAGACAAGGTTTTACGCTACCATTATTGATTGGTGGTGCGACAACTTCGAAAGCGCATACTGCCGTTAAAATTGAGCCGAATTACAGTGGGCCAACCACTTATGTACAGAATGCGTCACGGACTGTAGGTGTCGTCGCCGCACTGTTATCTGAAACGCAAAAGGCGGATTTTGTTGCGCGTACACGCCGTGAATATGACACGGTACGCTTGCAGCATGGTAGAAGACGGCCGAAAACACCGCCAGTTGCACTGGATATTGCACGTGCAAATGCGGTGAATATTGACTGGCAAGCATACCAGCCACCTATGCCAAAATTCCTCGGTGTTCAGGAAGTTAGCGCCTCGATAACAACCTTACGTGAGTATATCGATTGGACACCATTTTTCATGACATGGTCTTTAGCTGGTAAGTATCCGCGCATTTTAGACGATGAGGTCGTAGGCACCGAAGCTCGTAAGTTATTAAATGATGCCAATGAGATGTTAGACCGACTCGAAAATGAGCGCTTACTGACACCAAAAGGTATTTTTGGCTTATTCCCTGCCAACCGTGTTGGTGATGATGTTGAAGTCTATACTGATGAAACACGTCATCATGTGCAAGTGCTGAGTTTGAACCTACGTCAGCAAACCTTAAAGACGGATTTCCCGAACTATTGTTTATCGGATTTTGTGGCACCAAAAGACAGCGGTAAAGCCGATTACATTGGGGCGTTTGCTGTGACAGGTGGCCTCGAGGAGGATGCGCTGGCGGATGAGTACGAAAAACAGCATGATGACTATAATAAAATCATGGTCAAAGCACTGGCGGATAGACTAGCAGAAGCCTTTGCAGAATATTTGCACCAGCAAGTGCGCACCCAATATTGGGGCTATGCCGCAGATGAAAACTTGAGTAATGAAGAGCTTATCCGTGAAAATTACCAAGGTATCCGCCCTGCACCGGGGTATCCGGCTTGCCCTGAGCACACAGAAAAAGAAAAAATTTGGCAGTTGTTAGACGTTGAAAACCAAGTGGGAATGAAACTGACAAGCTCCTATGCGATGTGGCCAGGTGCTGCGGTATCGGGTTGGTATTTCAGTCACCCAGACAGTAAATATTTTGCCGTAGCGCAATTGCAAAAAGACCAAATAGCTGACTATTCGCAGCGTAAAGGAATGTCGGTGACAGAACTGGAGCGTTGGTTAGCACCTAACTTAGGGTATGACCCCGAAGATTGATGAAACAGTGTATTGATTTTTCAGGTGTTCGGCACCATCTTATGGGTAAAGACATTAAAGGGGTCCAATGATGAGCTATGAATTTATTATTGAAAATGAACTGCCACAAGCCGTGGCATTTCCTTATCAGATCCAAAACAGTGCGGCGCCTGAAACGTTTATCATGAGCGAAGATGCGGTCAGTGCCATGATGAGCATCTTACAAATCATGGATAAACTCGACACCGACGAGTCCCTTGATGAGCACTGTTTTAACCAAATTTGGTTAAAAAGCGAGTTAACACCCGCCCGTGCGGAAGAGATTTATTTATTTCTAGAAGAGCGTTTAGCCGTCGCGCCAGTGCCTTCACAAGAAGAAATTGCTGCATTTCATCAAGCACAAGTGGATGAAAACACACTGTTATCGCAAGAAAGTAGCAAAGAAGGCATGATCCCAGTCCATAAGTTTTCCACCAATGACGGTTGGTTAGTCACGACCAAAGAGTGTGAGTGGATAGCAGAGGTTTTTGCTCCCGAATTGGTGAGTGAAAACCACTTTGTGGTATCGCAAATTTCAGAATTATGCAAAATCAGCCATCAAAAGCTGGAACATTTGTTGATTGAATGGGGCAAATTCAATTTATTCGCTAGCAAACATGGCGGCTACCGCGTTAATTAAGCCCTTGATGGTTTAGTCTCTGATTTAGGTGATGGTCGTTCAGCGAGACATGAACATCACCTAAATTTTTCGCCGAAATTCCTTTCTAATCGCGTTTTTTCAGCTTAAGTCCCTTATGAATTTCTTATTGGAATGTTATGTTAATAACATAACGCCAATGAATGGGTAATGGTGATGAAATTACGGTATTTATTTCTAGCAGTCTGTTTGAGTACAGCATTTGTGGCTCAAGCCAATTCTGAAGCGCCTTCCACCAAAAATAAGCCAGCAGAAACGACAGGGCAGACTAACGATGTCGTACTTCCTGATGATTTTAAAGCAAAATTAAAATCAGCCAAGGAAGGGAATGTTGATGCAATGGTGGATGTCGGGCTGGCCTATATGGAAGGGACGGATTTTTTACAGGTTAATGATAAAGAGGCCTATCGCTGGTTTAAAAAGGTCTCGGATTTAGATAATACCGATGGGGATTATTACCTCGGTATGTTGCTGCAAAACCAAGAGAAATATAAACAAGCGGAGCGTTGGTATCGCCGTGGCGCAGAAAAAGGTGATGCATATTGCCAATATGCGTTGGGCTATTTTTATGAACACGGGCTAGGCGTTACACAAAACTTGAAGCAAGCCAAGGCATGGTATTCCGAAGCCGCAGAACAAGAACATGCCAATGCGCAATTTGCCATGGGGCTTTTTTACCATGACGGCCTTGGTGGGAACGTGGATTACCAAAAAGCCCGTGAATGGTATGAGCGGAGTGCTGTCAATAATATCGCCGCCGCAGTCAACAACCTTGCTGTGATGTATGAAAATGGTGAGGGTGTTGAAAAAGATGACGCAACCGCTATTTATTTGTATCGCGAAGCGGCCAATATGGGCTCTGCGATTGCGCAAAATAATATGGGTGATTTTTACCAAAAGGGTCATTCACTTATCGAAAAAAATGGCTACCAAGCTATGTACTGGTATAAACGAGCGGCGCTGCAAAATAATGTCGATGCGCAACTGGCTATCGCAAATGCCTATGAGTCAGGCGATGGTGTAGGGAAAGATTTAGCGGAGGCATTTGTTTGGTACGAGCGTGCTGCGCAAAATGAGTCGCTGGATGCGGGTATGAAAGTGGCTGAATTTTATGAAAAAGGGCTTGGTGGCATTGCGAAAAACCCAGCTAAAGCTATCGAACTCTATAAAGCATTAGCCAAGGATGAGGCTAATGATGCGCAAATTAAATTGGCGAAGATGTATGTTGCTGGTGAATTAAATGATGTGGATATCAAGGATATCGTCAATTGGTTGCAGCTGGCGGAAGATGATAGCCTTGACGCGAAAAACCAATTAGCCATTTTCTATTTAACAGGAACTGGCGTTGCACAGAATTCACAAAAAGCACGCCAGCTTCTAGAGAAAGTTGCGTTTAAGAAAAATAGTGATGCACAAAATAACTTAGCGGTGATGTACGCTCGCGGTGAAGGTGGGGAGAAAAATATTTTCCGCTCCGTGATGTGGTTTGAGCGAGCCGCAGAACTCGGGAATGAAACGGCAAAACGTAATTTGGCACTTTTGCAGAATAATAAAGAGGTTAAAGCCTCGATGCTGCGTTATACCGATAACATCAATCAATCGATGGAAAACGCGAACAAGCGTTAAGAGTTCAATGAAAAGGCGATCATGACGATCGCCTTTTATTTTTCAGGATGGGTGGTGTGAATTATTCGAACAAATTACTGTGTAATGTCCGAACGATATCTTCCGCATTATTACCCGGAACCAGCAGGCAGATATTGTGGCTGCTTGCGCCGTAGCTGATCATGCGAATATTGAAAGACTCTAATGCCCCGAAAATCTGTTTTCCAAGGCCATTCACTTGCGATAATTCGTTACCGATAATCGCTACTAACGCTAAGTTTTCTTCAACTTCAACGCGACATAACGCGGAAAGCTCCGTCATCAATGCGTTGGTTAATAAGCTACCATTGGTGCCTGTCGATCCTGTTGTATCGAGTGTGAGCGCAACACTGACTTCTGAGGTGGTAATTAAGTCCACAGAAATATTGTGGCGTAGTAAAATAGTGAAAATTTCCGCTAAGAAACCACGTGCATGCAGCATTTTCAAGCTATGAAGCGTTAATAATGTTTGTTTGCGACGCAGCGCTAATGCTCTGAATTGCGGTGGGTTAGTGGTTTTGTCACTGACAATGGTTCCACCCGCTTCAGGCTCTTTACTCGAGCCCACAAACACAGGAATGCCCGAGCGAACAGCAGGAAGCAAGGTGGCTGGATGCAGAATTTTAGCCCCAAATGTGGCCATTTCCGCTGCTTCATCAAAGGCGATTTCATCGATACGCTGTGCATTTGGCACAACACGCGGGTCAGTGCTGTAGATACCCGGAACATCTGTCCAAATATCCACACGGGATAAATTCAGCACCTCAGCTAATAGCGCTGCCGTATAGTCACTGCCACCGCGGCCCAGTGTGGTTGTACGGCCTTTTTCATCGCGGCCAATAAAGCCTTGCGTGATCACTACTGACTCAGCTAAGCGAGGGTGTAAATGTTGCTCGGCAAGGGCTTTTAACTGATCGAGATCTGGCTCTGCACGGCCAAAGCTGTCATTGGTTCTCATCACTTTACGCACATCAAACCATTGCGAGTTGGCATTGCGCTGACGTAAAACCTCAACAAAAAGCAGCGTCGACATTAATTCCCCATGACTGACCATTTCATCTGTCAATGCATCAGAGGTAGCGAGAGAAGCAGAATCCGCTAAATGGGCAATATTATCCAGTAAACGATTGATTTCTTCACGAATAACGTCTGCGGTTTGTAGATTATCAATAATCGCATATTGAATATCTTTAACCTTTTGTAGCAGCTCATTGCGTTTATCAGCGTCACAACCTTCAGCCAATTCAATCAGTAAGTTAGTAATGCCTGCGGAGGCAGAAAGAACCACAACGCGCACGTTGGGGTTAGAAAGAACAATATTTGCGCTGTTGTTCATTGCCTCAAAGTTAGCGACACTCGTGCCACCAAATTTTGCAATAACAAACTGATTGTTGTCTGACGAAGACGCTACGGTATTCATGGTGTCAATCCCTTTGGTTAAACCTAAACTTTATATAGATTTATCGGGTAAATAGAAGCGCGTCAATCAAGAATCGAAGCAAATCAGTAATTCTAATGATGGGGGGGTTATTATCGGTTTTCTCAATATACTCGTCATCCTTCAAGCTGCATGGGTGTTGGCTACGCTCAGATAGCCGAATCACATACTTTTGTATGCTCATCGGTCTATCTTCCCTTGCCGCCTACATGCAGCTCGAATGATTTAGAGTATATAGATGCCGTTTTTCAAGCTGCATGGGTGTTGGCTACGTTCAGATAGCCGAATCACATACTTTTGTATGCTCATCGGTCTATCTTCCCTTGCCGCCTACATGCAGCTCGAATGATTTAGAGTATATAGATGCCGTTTTTCAAGCTGCATGGGTGTTGGCTACGTTCAGATAGCCGAATCACATACTTTTGTATGCTCATCGGTCTATCTTCCCTTGCCGTCTACATGCAACTCGAATGATTTAGAGTATATAGATGCCGTTTTTCAAGCTGCATGGGTGTTGGCTGCGCTCAGATAGCCGAATCACATACTTTTGTATGCTCATCGGTCTATCTTCCCTTGCCGCCTACATGCAGCTCGAATGATTTAGAGTATATAGATGCCGTTTTTCAAGCTGCATGGGTGTTGACTGCGCTCAGATAGCCGAATCACATACTTTTGTATGCTCATCGGTCTATCTTCCCTTGCCGCCTACATGCAGCTCGAATGATTTAGAGTATATAGATGCCGTTTTTCAAGCTGCATGGGTGTTGACTGCGCTCAGATAGCCGAATCACATACTTTTGTATGCTCATCGGTCTATCTTCCCTTGCCGTCTACATGCAACTCGAATGATTTAGAGTATATAGATGCCGTTTTTCAAGCTGCATGGGTGTTGGCTGCGCTCAGATAGCCGAATCACATACTTTTGTATGCTCATCGGTCTATCTTCCCTTGCCGCCTACATGCAGCTCGAATGATTTAGAGTATATAGATGCCGTTTTTCAAGCTGCATGGGTGTTGACTGCGCTCAGATAGCCGAATCACATACTTTTGTATGCTCATCGGTCTATCTTCTCTTGTCGCCTACATGCAGCTTGAATGATTTAGAGTTATAGATGCCGTTTTTCAAGCTGCATGGGTGTTGACTGCGTTCAGATAGCCAAATCAACGACTTTTATCGATTTATCGGTCTATCTGCACCCGTCGCCATTTTTCAGTTAAATGGCATTGAAAGTGCGTATTTCAATAAAAGGGATAATTAAGTCTGGAAAAGTGCGGCAGAATTGGGGAATATCAATATAACGCAGAAAACCGATAAGTCCTGTTTCCTTGACGGGTTACAATCTATTTCTATTAAAAATTGTTTGGAGAGTGTTATCCATGAGAAGTATTAATCCAAGCCAAACGGCTGCATGGCGGGCGCTAGAGCAACATTTTGCGCAAATGAAAGATGTGCATATGCGTGATTTGTTCGAGCAAGATAAAGACCGCTTTACTAAATTTTCGGCAACGTTCGATGGTCAAATCTTAGTGGATTTCTCCAAAAACAGAATAACGCAAGAAACCTTAGATAATTTATTGGCACTGGCAAAAGAAACTGAGCTGGAAAATGCCATTAGTAGTATGTTCAAAGGTGAGAAAATTAACCGTACGGAAGACCGTGCGGTGCTGCACACAGCATTACGTAATCGCGATAACACGCCTGTTTATGTAGATGGCAAAGATGTCATGCCTGACGTCAATGCGGTGTTGGAAAAAATGCAGCAGTTTAGCCAACGTATTATCAGCGGCGAGTGGAAAGGCTTTACGGGTAAAGCGATTACTGATGTGGTGAATATCGGGATTGGCGGTTCTGACCTTGGCCCATTCATGGTGACTGAAGCATTGCGCCCTTATAAAAACCACCTGAATATGTATTTTGTTTCTAACGTGGATGGCACTCAAATTGCAGAAACGTTGAAAAAACTGAATCCAGAAACCACATTGTTCCTGATTGCGTCCAAAACATTCACCACGCAAGAGACTATGACCAACGCACATTCAGCCCGTGATTGGTTCTTAGCATCCGCAAAAGATGAAAGCCAGGTGGCTAAGCACTTTGTGGCGTTGTCCACTAATGGTGAAGAAGTCGCTAAGTTTGGTATTGATACCAACAATATGTTTGAGTTCTGGGATTGGGTTGGTGGTCGCTATTCATTATGGTCAGCGATTGGTTTATCCATCATTTTATCTGTTGGCTTTGATAATTTCGTTCAATTATTGAACGGTGCCCATGCAATGGATAAGCATTTCACCCAAACCCCACTGGAGAAAAACATCCCAGTATTGTTAGGGTTGATTGGCATTTGGTACAACAATTTTTTTGAATCGGAAACTGAAGCGATTCTGCCATATGATCAATACATGCACCGTTTTGCGGCATACTTCCAACAAGGCAATATGGAATCTAACGGTAAGTACATTGGCCGTGATGGAAAAGCCGTTTCTTACCAAACAGGCCCAATTATTTGGGGTGAGCCAGGAACAAACGGGCAACATGCGTTTTATCAATTGATCCACCAAGGGACAAAAATGATCCCTTGTGACTTTATTGCACCGGCAGTCACACATAACCCGCTGGGTGATCATCACGAGAAACTGCTTTCGAACTTTTTTGCGCAAACAGAAGCGTTAGCATTTGGGAAAACGCGAGAAGTGGTTGATGCCGAGTTTGCAGCGCAAGGTAAATCCGTGGCGGATATGGAATATGTGGCGCCGTATAAAGTGTTTGAAGGTAACCGCCCAACTAACTCGATTTTACTCAAAGAAATCACACCATATTCATTAGGTGCATTAATCGCGATGTATGAGCACAAAATCTTTACCCAAGGGGCGATTTTGAACATCTTCACGTTTGACCAATGGGGCGTGGAATTAGGTAAGCAGTTAGCGAGTCGCATCCTGCCTGAATTAGAAAACAGTGAAAAAGTCAGCAGTCATGACAGCTCAACTAATGGTTTGATTAACAGTTATAAAGCGTGGCGTTAATTATCCATTGAAATATTGTCGTAAAATTAAGCGGGAAGTCGTGTAAGCAACTTCCCGTTTTCTTTTCATTAAAATCATAAAATTGGTTTGATATAAGCCTGATCGTTAATGTGTTAATGAATTTTATTATTGTTCACAACTTGTTATTAATTAGGAAATTTTTCACTATTTTTTTACATTTTGTGTTGAATTTGTGACTTTTTATATAAATTGTTAGCTAACTTTAACCTTGTAGCAAAACAACGTGATATCCTATTTGGCAAGAAATACAGAAATCATAACCATGTTATTCATGGTGGAATTTACGTAATGGATGAAATGCTATTTACCTCGCAGCCAATCGAATGGATTGCGCAGGATGATGAAAGAGTTCCCGCTAACACACTCGATTGGTTACTTGAACTTGGCTCCATGACAAAACGTTTTGAACAACACAGCCAGCAAGTTACCGTCATACCGTATTTAGAACGCTATGTGTCGCAAGCAATGCTAAGTGCGGAAGAAGTACAAAATTTACCAGTAAGTCACCGTTATTGGGTACGTGAAGTGGTTATGTACGGAGATGGTATTCCGTGGTTACTAGGCCGGACGGTCATCCCTGAAGAAACTCTGACTGATGATGACCAACAATTGGTGGATATTGGCCGCATGCCCTTGGGGCGTTATTTATTTAGTCGAGATAATCTAACGCGTGACTATATCCATATTGGTTGTTGCGCAAAGCGTTGGGTTCGCCGCTCTCGATTAAGGCTATCTGATAAGCCATTGTTGTTAACCGAAATATTTTTACCTGAATCACCTGCATATCGTTAACTGTCCAAGTTATTTCAAACTGTAGATTTTGGCAAAACGCGATACAAACATACAAAAATCCGCGATTTACCATACTGAGTAGTGTGAACACCTACCTATTTTGAAGTATGATGGAATGAGAAAAGGAGCATGACAAAGTGGAGGGAAGTATGACGCTGAGTAAATGGCATGCATACAGCCGTTTAATGCGTATTGATAGACCCATTGGTTCACTGTTGTTACTGTGGCCGACGTATTGGGCACTATGGATAGCCGCTCAAAGTACACCAAATTTACATATTTTGATCGTGTTTACTGCGGGGGTATTCTTTATGCGTGCCGCGGGTTGCGTGATCAATGATTTTGCTGATCGCCATTTTGATGGTCATGTAGAGCGAACTAAGCATCGCCCATTACCGAGTGGGGATGTGACGGAAAAAGAAGCAAAAATTGTATTTGCTAGCCTAGTCGGTGTGTCTTTCTTGTTAGTATTAACACTCAATTCAATGACGATTTGGCTATCCATTGCGGGACTTGCTTTAGCGTGGATTTATCCTTTTGTTAAAAGGGTCAGCCACTTACCTCAGGTTGTACTGGGTGCTGCGTTTGGCTGGTCGATACCGATGTCCTTCTCGGCAGTTGGGGAATCACTCCCGTTAGTATGTTGGGTATTATTTATCGTGAATATTATTTGGTCAGTGGTTTACGATACACAGTATGCGATGGTTGACCGTGATGACGATTTAAAAATTGGCATAAAATCAACGGCAATTTTATTTGGTCAGTATGACAAACTGATTATTGGATTACTGCAATTGCTGATGGTTGTCTTGCTGGTGGTTGTGGGTCTATTGGCAAATTTAGGGATAATTTATTATCTTTCGTTGGCGCTGGTTGCGGGGTTATTTGTTTATCAGCAACAGTTGATGGTGAACCGCGAACGTGCTCCTTGCTTTAAGGCTTTCATGAATAATAACTTCGTTGGCTTGATTTTGTTTATTGGCATTATGGTGAGTTATTTTTAATGTGTGAATGATGTTCAATAGCCCAACAAAAAAGGTAATGTTTTTCAACATTACCTTTTTGCTTTTTATTGGCTTACAAAACCGGATTAGTCTTTTTCTGGCTCTGTAGTTTGAGCTGACTCATCGGGCTTAGCTACTTTTTTCTCTTCTGAAAACTCATCGCTTTGGCTAACACTTTCAATGGTTAAACGAATTTCTGGTGACATTAACCGCGCAAGAACCGCATACAGTTTTTGGGCGTTAGTGGTGAAAATATCGTTTTCATTGTTATCGATATAGCCTTCTTCCCTAAGTGTATCGACGAGCGTTGAAAACACCGCTTTATCAAAGAACTCAGGGGCGTTAATGCCGTGCAGCACAGAAAGACGTTGCGCAAGGATACGGCTTTCTTTTTCCAACGTATTACGGCTGATTTCAGGGCTGGCATTGAGCAATGACAGCGTGATAGCGTAGCGTTGTAGTGTTTCACGGACACCAGCAGCTAAAAGTTGTAATGGACGAATACGGCGCGGGTTCAGCACCACTATTTCGTCGTCTCTTAAGCAGATAAGTTTTTGATTATTCAGCTCATCAATTAGAGTATCGACCGTATTACGCAGCTGTTCGTCGTTATAACGCATAAACAGTTCCGCTTTTAAGAACGGATAGATTTGGCTGACTTGATGGTGAATTTCTTGGCGGCTGATACGCTCATGGTGCAACACAATACTGGTGATCAATGACGGCAATACCAGTAAGTGATGGATATTATTACGGTAGTAGGTCATTAAAACGGCATTTTCGCGAGGAAGAATAATAATATCCCCCATGCTGTCTTTTTCTACTTCGAATTTATCCATTTGCAACGCATGTTCGAGCAGTTGCTCCGCGGTTTTATTTGGCGTTGTTGCATCTGCGGTGTATGGCACATTACGCAATAATTGCAGATAGCATTCCACTTGCTCAATGAGCTGTTCACGGGTCAATGAACGCTGACGTGAGGCCAGTAAAGCTGTTGCGCATAAATTGATAGCATTAGCCGCAGCAGCATTATTGATATTCACCATGATGTTATCTGCTAACGAGCTGACTGTCGGGTTTAACCAAGACGGACGCTGTGGCTCAATGGGGTCAATCGAATCACGCCAATCAGGTACACGCTGATTAAGATATTGAGAAAGGGAAATTGGCTGACCAAAGTTCACATACCCTTGGCCTAAGTTACGCAGTTTGCGCAAGCCACGGATCATTGAAAACAAGCCTTCTTTCTCTTTTTCTGCGCCGCGCAGCTCTTTTGCGTAGGTACCCACTTCCATCACGTGCTCGTAACCAATATAAATAGGCACAATCGTGATAGGGCGTGAGTCACCGCGCAACATGGCTTGTAGTGTCATCGACAACGTTCCGGTTTTTGGCTGCAATAAACGGCCTGTACGGGAACGTCCACCTTCAACGAAATACTCAATAGAGTAACCGCGAGCAAACAGCTCACTTAAATATTCGCGAAAAACTGTCGAATAAAGTTTGTTTCCTTTAAAGGTACGGCGGATAAAGAATGCACCAAGACGGCGGAAAATCGGGCCAGCGGGCCAGAAGTTCAAGTTGATCCCAGCAGCGATGTGTGGTGGGACAAGGCCTTGATGGTAAAGGACATAGGAAAGCAGTAAGTAGTCCATGTGGCTTCGGTGGGAAGGCACGTACACAATTTCATGGCCATCTTGTGCTAATTGGCGAACACGCTCAGCATGTTGCACGTTAATGCCTTGATAGAGGCGGTTCCATGTCCAGCTCAGCACACGGTCAGTTAACCGCACAGCTTCATAGGAGAAATTAGCGGCAATTTCTTCCATCATATTAACTGCATTTTGCTGCGCTTTTTTCAATGGAATTTTTTTACTGCGCGCTTCGTCTTCGACGGCTTTTTCAATCGCTTTTGAGGTCAAAAGTTTATTGAATAGTTCATAGCGTGCTGGCAGTTTCGGGCCGACCGCCGCAAGGCGTTGGCGCGAATAGTGAATACGGGCGACACGTGCTAATTTATTGGCAATAATCGTATCTGTGCCGTGGTCCTGTGCCATTTTCCCAATCGAAACCGGCGGGGATAGGCGAACAAAGCTATCTCGGCCTAACCAAAGGATTGCAAAGAATTTCTGTACACCGTTTAATAGCTTCAGTGGCGGTGCCGGAGTGTGGCCTTCACGACCAGGAGAGCGCCCAAACATCACAGAAGCGGGTAGCATTTGAATATCGAGATTTGGATTATTTTTGTGCAAATCTAAATATGCATGGAATGTTTTGACGGAATCTTTACGTGGATCCGGTGAATAATAGCGAAATACGCGTGGGCCATCATCGATAAACACATAGGCAGGAAGCTTGGTGCCATTGATGTCGTTATCAACCAAAGGGTCAGGCAGACCGATAGCCAAGCATTGATGCCGTAGCGTTAGGAGGTCGGACTTAGAATGATAAGGCAATACATACAGCGTTGGCCTGTTGGTATCAAGCTGCAACTCTGTGATTGGGTCCGATGGAATTAGTTTACTTTTTACCAATAATTTAAGTGGTAAATTCAACATGTTGTAATATATTTTACGCCACAGTGACATAAATGATTATAGCCTCTTGTTAACAATGCTGCGCAATCATACCAGAAATCCACTGGCAGATCTGTTACTGACAATTCACTTTGACCGTAAAAATCGATTATTGTTTGTATTTTTTAAGGAATAAATATGGCAAGTCAAACTAAGGGCTTTACCCGTGTGATTAAAGCAGCGGGATACTCCCTTAAAGGGCTAAAAGCAGCGTGGGTAAATGAAGCGGCATTTCGTCAGGAATCTGTGGCTGCGGTGATTGCGATTATTATCGCCTTTTGCTTAGATATCAGCTATGTGGATAGAATATTGTTAGTCAGCTCCATCGTGCTGGTGGCTATCGTAGAGTTACTCAATAGTGCCATTGAAGCCGTTGTTGACCGTATTGGCAGTGAATATCATGAACTTTCAGGGCGTGCTAAAGATATTGGCTCTGCGGCGGTGTTTGTTAGTATTGGTTTAGCACTGTTTATTTGGGCGTTGGTATTATGGCAGCGGTATTTTGCAGGGTAGCCACGAAAAGCCATTGAAATTTGCGAAAAGAAAGTAAATCGATAACAAATACTAAATTCAGTGATTTAACTGTTTCAAATCTTCATTTACCTGTATATACTCACAGTCTGACTGTATAAACAAACAGGGGAACGGGATGAAAGCACTGACGGCTCGACAACAGCAGGTTTACGATCTGGTGCGTGACCACATTTCGCAAACAGGTATGCCTCCTACACGTGCTGAAATTGCAGCAAGCCTTGGTTTTCGTTCGCCTAATGCGGCAGAAGAACATTTAAAAGCCTTGGCACGAAAAGGTGTAATTGAAATTGTTTCTGGGGCATCACGGGGTATCCGTCTTCTTCTTGAAGAAGAGCCTGACGATCAAGGGTTGCCGTTGATCGGGCGTGTTGCCGCTGGCGAACCTTTATTAGCGCAAGAACATATCGAAAGTCACTACCAAGTTGATCCAGAACTCTTCAAACCTCATGCGGATTTCCTATTACGTGTGAATGGTATGTCGATGAAAGATATAGGTATTATGGATGGTGACTTATTAGCAGTTCATAAAACACAAAATGCGCACAACGGGCAAGTTATTGTGGCGCGTATTGACGATGAAGTGACTGTTAAACGTTTTAAACAGCAAGGTAATCGTGTTGAATTAATTGCTGAAAACCCAGATTTTGCACCGATTGTGGTCGATTTACGCGAACAAAGCTTCACTATTGAAGGCTTGGCTGTTGGCGTGATCCGAAATAGCGATTGGTATTAATTCTTAGATTATCAGGTAGGTAGCAGCGTGCTGCTTGTTTGATTTTTCCATGATTGCTGGCAGATTTCACATTATATATAGAGATCTGCCTGCTTTACTTGGTTCTTGTTTTTTACATCCTTTCTTGATATTACTTCTCTTATTCTTTTTTTACATAAGCCATAAACAACAGCATAAATTCCACAGCCACATTCGTTACTTTTTCTTTGTGACGACAGGTTGGTCATGGTCATGGCTACAGTGAGTGTGATCTTGGCAGCTAGCGACTTCATCACAGTTTTTACATAAGCCGTGATTTTCAACCACAGTATGCCTTAAACGAAACTGGTTTGTTTCTGCCAAACTGATAATCGCGGCTTCTATTGTTGCGCAATCACTTTCTGTCACACTGCCACAATGGTCGCAGATTAACATCACTGAAATATGGCTGGGGTTATCAAAGTGGTGGCAAACGACGTAACTGTTGGTTGACTCGATTTTGTGAATAAAGCCTTGCTCCATTAAAAACTCAAGCCCACGGTAAACGGTAGGGGGCTTCGCTTGCGGTTCAACTTCACGTAACAAATCTAATAAATCATAGGCACTTATAGCGCCATGCTGCTGTGCAATAAGGCGCAGCACAGTTTCTCGCTGTGGAGTCAATCTAACACCCCTTGATTGGCAAATGCGCTCTGCCATCACAAGTATCTTATCTTCACTCATTTTTTTCATTTAACTGACTCCAACTTCGAAAAAAGCAAATATTGACTGTTTATAAGTTTACCATATTTTTGATACTGAAAGTGCCTTGCTACTCAAAGGGATCATCAAGATAGTGAAAAATACCTTATTAACAAAAATGGCAATAAAGGCATTGAGTTTTGTTTAAATTATCATCAGGCGTACGAGATTATTGCAGTGATAATCATGGTGATTTAATCATGCAATTTTGTACCAAGTGGAGATTGGCGGCGCGGGTAGCTCAGATGAGATACCAAAATTGACGATATTTGGGCACAACGTAGATTTCCTATCTTAGCCTATTTATCTGCAGCCTGTTAAATGATGTTAAAAATGATTCTCCATATTGGTTTTCTTCCTACTTTTAAAGTAAATTTTTATCATTGTATATGACAAGTAAAAGAGGAGTAAGATTCATCTTTTAGAATATAAACATTGTCTGCCATTTTTTTGATATTTACATAGTACTTTATTTTATCTTGTTCTAATTGAATAAAATTAGCAAACACATTGTATGGTGTATTATCAGATGATGTAATTGATGATGAGGTAAAATTAATAATATAATTACCTTTTAAGTCAACTTGTTGATAATCGAAATAAATAGCTCTATCTAGCCGATAGGTATTCTCTTGGTTTTTTATATTGCCATACATATTTATTCTGCCATGATTATCCTCAGAAAGTTGTATCGTAACTTTTGATTTTAAGTTAAGCCCATCTTGAGTGCCGTTATCTTTGATCCAAACTAATTCAGAATGACAAAATTGAATGTCGTTTTTTTCATTACTTAAATTGTAGTAGGCGACTGTTGCGGTAGCAACTAAAACGATAGCCACAATAAAATATTTTTTCATTTAAATTCTCTGATCGTTGATTGAGACACAATCATGTGTACTGTTAGCACCTTTACAGACACTAATGGAAAAGTTTTTATCAAAAGAATACGTTCTATTTAAATCAGATAAAAGAATAATGCGTTTTTCTTTATTACAGGATATGCTGTATTTATCTAATTTTGCAGTAACGAAACTGATATTTTCATCAGTCATTTTTCCTGCCATATCTTGAGGTGCTTGTATGGTGCATTTCCCATGTGAACTAATTGTAATATATTGGTTTTTTTCAGCTTCATTAGACGCTGAATGATAAATAAATATATGTATTATGTAGCTAATGGCAAGTGCTGAGATTGCTAATAATATAAACTTTATAAAATCACGATTCATTTTCTTATTTTTGAATATTGACTTGTAATGCTTAGCTTCTTTATCAAGGTTTTCAATAGTAACCTCAAATGGTTTTTCCATTGTTGAAATCATAGCAATATTTGGATTCTCTGAGACCGCCATTATTTCTTTTAATGGAATATTAGAAGTAGAGTTTTCTATTTGGTCTAATTTTTCTTGATAATAATGTATTTCTTCATCATTTTGATTGTTATTCGTGACACTATCGCTCTCATGAACAGAGATTCGGTTGTCAATTCGAAATCCTTTCTTAGGTACAGTGACAATTGATTTAGGATCAAGGCCGAGTAATTCAAGTTTTTTTCGGATTTCACTGATGTAAGTATTTAAATTATTATTTGATCCCACTAAGCCATATTCTTCCCAAACATTAGTGAGCAATTCATCACGCGTAGCAATTCCTTTTTTTAGATTTAATATTATTATTTCATTAAATAATCGCGCAGCGGGTTTTGATAGTTCTATATTTTGATTTCGGTCAATTTTTTTATAAATAGAATTTGTTTTCTGTTCGAAAATATATTGTTCATCAATAATATAATTATGTATTTCATTCATAAACGCCGTGTGCTCTCTCTAAATTATAATATGAAATAACATAGCTACAAAAAATGTAGCTAATTAATTTAAGTTAATTTTGAAAAATTTAAAATGTATCTTTAGTTTTTATGCTTATAGTTTAAATAGGGAACTCATTAACTGCAAGTATTGTGAGATGAGCAATTTTGCCACCAGTGAGCAAAATTATTGATTTGATAGGTTGGGTGTTACTTAAAACTGCGCCTTTCAGTTTTGTGGTTTTTTATATCGGTCTATAATCCTTTATGATGTTAAAACAAACTAAAAAACTGTCAAATTATCAATGTTAGGAATTATCCTACTGAATGGGATAATTCCTAAGTGCTTGTGCGTAAATCCGAAGCGTTGATTAACGCCTAACAAATATTTGGCAAAGGATCGCATCTCTGCCTAATATTGTGAAGTTAGTATTTATATTCAATACCTAACCAATAGTTACGACCATCTTCAATATAGCCATTTGTATATTCATAAGATTTATCAAATAGGTTATTTGCTGAAGTATTGACGGAAACACCATGGCCTAAGTCATAATCTAAACGTAGGTCAGTTTTGGCAAATCCACGTACTTTGCTGTCATTATCCACATAATTAAATGCCCAGCTTCTGGCTTCTTCAGTCACTGTAATGCTAAACGGTTCATAAGGGGTGAATTTCACCCAAGCAAAGGCTTTATGGGTTGGCAGTTCAGTAACGTGTTTGACGCTGTAGTGTTTAGGGTCGGCATGGATATAACCATAGCTTAAACCAACTTCCATCCAGTCAGTTACTTCACCCGTGGTTCCTAAATCTAAGCCAAAATAATCAACTTTTCCGCTATTGCGGTTCTCAAGTATATAGCCGCCATTTTTATTAACGCCTATGCGGTGTGCCATGATGGCATCCGTAACGTGGTTATAATATACGCTGGAAGTATATGACCATTTCGGGTTGATATGCCCTTTATAGGTTAAGTCATAGGTTAGAGCGCGTTCTGCATCAATATGCGGGTTAATGACGAAGGTATCGTCACTTTTCATTTTTTCTTTGGTATAGCGTTCTTTTTGTGTTGGGAAACGACTTCTTTCAGAAATAGAGAATTGTACTGTGTCTTCGTTCGCTAAGTGGTAACGTGCCATGGCTTCCCAGTTAAAGGCATGTTGGTTATTACCATCGTATTTTTCGAAATTTCCCTTGTTATAATCATAACGCTTACCATCAGCGCTTTTGCGCCAGTCATAACCAATGCTGCCGATAATATCTAAATTATCAGTGGCGACCCATTGATATTCTGTAGCAATGGAATAGGTATTGTCTTTATAGCGGTCAAATGGCACATCTTTTCGTGCGCGAGCGCGGTGAACGTCTTCTTTCCAGTGTGCGGCGAATGACAACATATCGAGTTCACGTACGGTGAAATCAACACGCATATCGGCGCCATTGCTGTAGTCATCGTAACGGCTGTAGTTATAGATACCTTTTTCGTAATCTTTGACAGATTTGTATTGGTGCAAGGTATTTTTAAAGGTGTCGTGGTAAAAGCGGCTCTGTAGGGCTATGCCGTCAGTGACTTGGGTTGTCCCATTAAAATAAATGCTTTCTTTATCGTAAGCGGGCCATTGCCAATATTGCTGTTTCGTATTCGTGACACTTGGTGCGCTGTTCTTGTCACCATCTTGTTTAAGATAGGTTACAACATACTCATCGGCTTCACGTGGTGTCCAACCCACCTTGACCATCATCCGTTTGTCATCTGTTGCAGAGTTAGGACGGCGTCCATTGCTTCCCGCTAATGGGTTGTCATTCTCGGAGCTAGGGATCCCCATAAAACGCTGCTTGTACTGGCTACCACTGACTTGAATAAACCCTAAGTCATTGCGGCCACCCAAGCGAGCACTGATATTGTGGGCATTATCTGCACCGCGGGCAAAGCCTTGGTTTAAGCTGATATTGGCTTCAAATGGTTTTTTCGGTGTTGCGGTGGTTAAGTTAATCGCACCACCCATCAAGTTTGGCCCTTGCAGTAACGAGGTATAACCCGTCGAAAGCTCAACACTCGCCAACTCGCTAGTCATAAAGCGGCCTAAGTCTAACGTACCGTCATAAGGCACATAGGTTGGGATACCATCAAAAAAGATAGGCACTTGGCGGCTATCGAAGCCACGCACATTAACCTGTGTTTCGTTACGGTTGCCTGATTTTTGAATAGAAACACCGGGCATGGTGCTCAGTGCTTGCGCCACGTTAGTTTTATTCAGTTGCTTCATTTGTTCTTCCGTGATGACATTGGCATCCGCTGCTAACGGCGTACTCCAAACAGACATTACGTCAGTATTTTTTTCTGCTTTAGGGTCAGATGCGGCATGCCCCTGTGCTGCGAATAAAGCCATCCCAACCAAATAGGTTATTTGTTTTATTTTCATTATGTCTTTCCAGTTTCATTAATTGCGATATATTATTTTTTATATAACGATGTGCGTCATTAGCCATAAGTTAATGCAGCCTACGGGGGTAGGCTGTTTTAGCGAATGGCTTTTTTAACGCAGATTTTTAGGTTACTGCTTAAAAATTTTCACTTTTATATCTCGAGGGGCTGCATAATAAGGCGCTGATGTGACCAACAATGGCACACCTGTCTTGGCAAACTCCTCAATGGTTTTTAAATTTATTCCACCTGCTAAAGACAGCTGACAAGGGCGATTCTGCGCGTTAGCCAGTGTCTGTAATTGCTGAATTTGCTCTGTTGGCAATTTATCGAGCTGTACAATATCTGCTTGTGCTTTGATGGCAAGTTCAGCTTGTTGGTAATCATCGGCTTCCACAATGATTAACTTTTCGGGTGCATTTTGGCGCAAAGCTTGTACATGCGCATTCCAATCATCTGGATTTTCAAGGCATTGGCGATGGTTCGTAAACAGTAAAATACTTTCCGCGCTGCCTGTTCGGTGAATAATGGCGCCCCCTGCCAAAATCGCAGTTAAGGCAAGAGGCTTAGTGTTTGGAATGGTTTTTCGCGTACAGGCAAGTTGTCCATTGGGTTGATGCTGGCGCAAGATAGCAACCATTTGCTGGGTGTAATGGCTGACGCCCCCGCACCATTCAAGGACGTTTTGCACCGCTTTCCAGCCTTGGTGTAAGGCGTCAATCGGCCCTGTCGCACGAATTAAAACACTCTGTGGTTCAACAAGTTGCCCATCATAAGAGAGACTTTCACACTCGATACCGAGTTTTTCTAACATGCGTTTTGCAATGTGAATACCACTAACGCAGCCCCCCTGTTTGGAGGCGAATGTCATTACGCCAAGCTGGGAGTGTAGCCCCAAGGCGCGAGTGGTTAAATCGCCATATTGAATGTCGTCTAACAAAAGCTGGTCAATTAGGGCATCAGGTAGATAGATCATAGTGTAAGTTCCGATTCATCCACGACATCCCACGAAACCATTGCCCAGTCCCTTGATGGATAAGATATTTTTTTACCTGATACCGTTTGAACATCGTAATAACGGCGAAGAATATCAGTTTCTTCTGGTGTGATATTTTTGAGTGACCAATTGACGCTATCCACAAAGGCTTCAAAGCTATCAAAGCCGCCTTTATTTGGGCTCTTTATGAAATCGACCCGAGCATTGATGCCCATTTGGTGCAGGATATTCACTGCATAAATATAGGTAGGTAACCGAATGATTTCACGTCCAATTTCACGAATAATATGTTCGTCAATAAAGGTTGGGTTGACGGTATGCGTGGTGTAAACGCGTAGTTTTGTTTGGCGGTTGAGCTTAAGTAGCGCTGCTTTTAAATCATCGACTAATGTTGAGCGGGAAGCGACAGAAATATCCACTTTGGGCAGTGTATCCCAGCTATCTTCCCACGCGAGTTGTTTAAAGTGAGCATTGGTAATACCGAGCTCTTTAGCGCGAAGCCGCGCCATTTCCAGCATGCCGCCGCTGTAATCAATACCAATGACTTCTTTAAACTCATTGGCGAGGCACAGGCTAATCGAACCAGGGCCACAACCCACATCCAGCAAAGTTTGTGCGCCTGTAAAATCCATCAGCTCACGAAAGCGCAGTAAATAAGGATCATTAGGATTGGCACAATTTTGCGCCATTTGCTGGGCTTTTTTATCCCAATGCTCGGGTTCTTTACGAGTTCTATGCGCTTGCTGCATATGTTCTTGGTACATTTTAGAAAAATCAATTTGGTTAATTAACATGATCCCTGACCTTAATAAGAAAACGTTGATGGAAGCTGGAAGTGAGCTTGGATACTGCGCTCATCCACATTATAAAGAGCTGCCATGTTAGTAAGTGTTAACATACTTTTTGATAAGCCTTGTCGTGCTTTTTGTTGTTTATCCAGCAAAATGACATTGTCGGCGATGGCGGCGGCGTGTTGTGGGTGATGGGTCGACATCAACACCGTCATGCCATGGGCTTTCAATTTTTCAATTTGCTCAAGTAGGCGAATTTGATTACCAAAATCGAGGCTAGCGGCAGGTTCATCCATAATCAGTAATAAGGGTTTTTGAATTAATGCACGGGCGATTAAGACCAACTGTTTTTCGCCGCCACTGAGTGTGCTGTAAAGGCGAGTCGCAAGGTGAGGGATGTTCAACCGATCGAGTTGTTGAAGTGCTTGGTTTTTTTCGGCGTCACCGGGGACAGAAAATAAGGAAATATGTGGGGTTAAGCCCATCATCACCATATCTAATACAGTAAAGGTAAAAGGCGTATCGTGAGCTTGTGGTACGTAAGCAATCACTTTCGCGATATCCCGCTGCTTGAGTGCTTTTATTGACTGATTATTGAGTAAAATATCGCCGTGGATAGCAGGCAGTAAGCCTAATATCGTCCTCATTAAGGTGGTTTTGCCACAACCATTCGCACCAAGCAGGCAAGTAATTTCTTTTTCAGGTAAGGAAAGATTGATGCCGTCAATGATTGCGGTATTGTGATAGCCAATGGCAACGTTATTGAGGGTCATTATGCTCATTTGACCCGCCTTGTTTGCAATAAAATCGCCAAAAAAAACGGTGCACCCACCGCAGAGGTGAGGATCCCCAGTGGTAATTCAATAGCGGCGATGGTTCGAGCGAGGGTGTCTGTGATCAGCAGCATAATTGCTCCAATCGCTAGTGATGCAGGGAGCTGGTAGCGAAAGTTAGCGCCCACTATCATTCGCGTAATATGGGGCACAATCAAACCTATCCAGCCAATAATACCTGCAATGGACACCGCACTTGCCGTGAGTAACGTGGCGCAGACGATAAAGATAGCGCGGGTTAAACCCACATTTACCCCTAGGCTTTTAGCTTCTTCATCGGATAAGCTCAGCAAATTCATACGCCAGCGTAATAACAGCAAGGGGATGATACCTATTAACATTAATGGCAATACAGACAAGAGGTCTTCCTGCGTAATAGATGACAACCCGCCCAATAACCAAAATGTAATCGAGGGTAATTGAGTGTAAGGGTCAGCCAAAATTTTCATTAGTGAAATGGCGGAGCCACAAATGGCACTGATGGCGACACCCACAAGGACTAGCGATAAAATGGGGTCGTGTTGACGAGCAAGGCGCGCAATGAAGCACACTATAGCCACGGTAATTAAACCCCCAATAAAGGCGGCTAATTGAATATAAATCAATGATTGTCCGAAGAAAATCCCGACAACAGCCCCCACACCTGCGCCTGCTGATACCCCTAAAATATCGGGGGAAACCAACGGGTTGCGAAACATGCCTTGGTATGCGGCACCTGCAATGGATAATCCCCCACCAATAATAATTGCAGCTAATGTGCGAGGAAAACGTATTTGCCAAAAAACGGTTTCATTACGGGGATCGCTAACATCAACTTGAGAAGAAAACAAACTGGCAAATAGGCGGTACAGTTCATCGAGGGTAAGTGAATACTTACCACTCGTTAAAGCAATCACTAAGCTAACGAATAAAATGAGAATCAATAATAAGGGTTTAACCCCTTTGTTCATCATTCCACTCATGATTTTTCCATCAGTAAATCCACCTGTTCAGCGGTTAATGGCGAATGATAGAAAAGTTCAAAGAATTCAGCGATATCTTGTTTTATCGTCGCGGCAATACGGTCGTCAAAGTGGCTTTGTAAACGGCGCATGCCAAGCAGGCGGTTGACACCAGGAGGGCCATCTAACCAGCCAAATGGCATGCCCGTAAAGACAAGCAATTGCTGATTTGTGATGGCATCTAACCCTTTCCATAGTGGGGAGGTCGTCATAAATTCAATGGCTTCATCATATTGCGTTATAATGATGTCAGGATTCCATTGATAGAGTTGCTCCATGGAAACGGTGGTTAGCCCACGAAAATTGGGGATATCCACGACGTTACGTAAACCGAGCATTTCAATGGCTTCGGTATGAATTGATCCTTTAGCTCCTGTTTCCAGCCCTTTTGCTCCACGAGCGAGGTAAAAACTTAACGGTTTTTGTTGAGGTTTATTCGCAAAGGCTGTGGCATCATCCAGATAATGCAGGGCAAGTTGGTGGAGTTTTTGTGCTTGAGATTCAACACCAAGTGTTTCACCAAGCTGAGTGAGTTGTTGGGGTGAGTCTTTTAACCCACCAGCAATCAATAAATAGGGAACGTTGGTCTGTTTTGCCACTTTCTCTGCTTGTGAGCGATAAGTTTCGTCAATATTTCCAGTGTCTATAATCAAGTCAGGGTTATAAGACAAAAGTTGTTCTAACGATAGCGTACTGCCTCGACCGGCTAAGCGGCCGTAAACCGGTAAATCGAGCCACTGTTGTGCAAAAAGCCCAGTATGACCTTTTTTCAATGAAATTGAGGCAAACCCCACCATTTTTTCAGGGGCAAGGGCAAACATTAGTAAATCAGAGGGCGGCCCTGAACTGATAACGCGTTGAATATGGTTTGCAGCAGGAAGCTTGCCAAAGAGTGCTTCTTCAACAAGGCGCTGACCCCTAGCGAAACTTGGCAAACTGTAGAAAGCAGCAAGTAAGGCACTGGACTGAAGAAATTGTCTACGATTGATTGCCATAATAAATGTGAATACGCTCGTTATGATAATAATTATATAGCGCGAAAATTAGCGGAGTCATACAGGAGAGTCAACCTGAAAAGTTGAGTTGTTAGAAAAACTCGACATTTGTGTGATGTAAATCAGTAACAAACATTGCTATCAATAAAAAGATAGCTGAACATAGAGAAAGTTAACTTAATAAATATCACTTTGGACTTATGAAGAAGAAAAGACCCTCGTTGCAGGATGTAGCAGACCAAGTCGGCGTCACAAAAATGACGGTGAGCCGTTTTTTACGCAACCCAGAGCAAGTTTCAGAGCCTCTGCGCGAGAAAATTGCCGAAGCGCTCGAAAGCTTGGGTTATATTCCTAATAAAGCGCCGGATATTTTGTCGAACGCAACCAGTCATGCGATTGGCGTTCTGCTTCCTTCATTAACCAACCAAGTGTTTGCGGAAGTGATCCGTGGTATTGAGGCAGTCACAGACCGCCATGGTTATCAAACTATGCTAGCCCACTACGGTTATTTGCCTGAAAAAGAAGAGGAAAGGCTCACGTCGTTGTTATCGTATAATATCGATGGCGTTATTTTGGCTGAGCGAACGCACACTGAACGCACATTGCGGATGTTAAAAACGGCGGGTATTCCTGTTGTTGAAATCATGGACAGCGTTTCCCCTTGTTTAGATATTGCCGTGGGGATTGATAACTTTGAAGCTTCCCGCCAAATGACGCACGCCATGATTGAGCGAGGTTGTCACAAAGTGGTGTATATCGGGGCGAGGCATGATGAGCGAACGTTTATCCGCTTAAAAGGCTACGAACAAGCGATGTTAGATGCCAACCTTGAGCCGCGTAACGTGATGACACAAGCCAGCTCATCCTATTCATTAGGTGCACAACTATTGCATGATTGTCGCGCAAAATACCCCGATACAGATGGCCTGTTTTGTACCAATGACGACTTAGCCATTGGGGCAATATTTGAGTGCCAGCGGTTGGGGATTAACATTCCGCAAGATTTAGCTATTTCAGGTTTCCACGGGCACGACGTAGGACAAGTGATGACACCAAAATTGGCCAGTATTCTTACCCCAAGAGACCAAATGGGGCGTAAAGCGGCAGAGGTATTGCTGGCACGAATGACGGGTAAGAAGTTAACAGGGACGCATTTTGATGTGGGGTTTTCTCTACTCACGGGCGAGAGCATCTAATTATTTCCCGTCATACTTCAAATTATAGGGGTGTTGGCTGCTTTCGGCTACTCAGGTCACATACTTATGTATGCTCCCTGAGATATCCTCAATTTGCCGCCTACCTATAATTCGAATTATTTAGGGAAATAGTGTGGTTTAATATAGCCTTAAAGCTAAACTTCGGCGTATTCACTAAAAGTATTGGCTGCTCTCGGCTACTCAGGTCACATACTTATGTATGCTCCCTGAGATATCCTCAATTTGCCGCCTATCTATAATTCGAATTATTTAGGGAAATAGTGTGGTTTAATATAGCCTTAAAGCTAAACTTCGGCGTATTCACTAAAAGTATTGGCTGCTCTCGGCTACTCAGGTCACATACTTATGTATGCTCCCTGAGATATCCTCAATTTGCCGCCTACCTATAATTCGAATTATTTAGGGAAATAGTGTGGTTTAATATAGCCTTAAAGCTAAACTTCGGCGTATTCACTAAAAGTATTGGCTGCTCTCGGCTACTCAGGTCACATACTTATGTATGCTCCCTGAGATATCCTCAATTTGCCGCCTACCTATAATTCGAATTATTTAGGGAAATAGTGTGGTTTAATATAGCCTTAAAGCTAAACTTCGGCGTATTCACTAAAAGTATTGGCTGCACTCACCAACTTTAGTCACATACTTATGTATGCTCCCTGAGATATCCTCAATTTGCCGCCTACCTATAATTCGAATTATTTAGGGAAATAGTGTGGTTTAATATAGCCTTAAAGCTAAACTTCGGCGTATTCACTAAAAGTATTGGCTGCTCTCACCAACTTTAGTCACATACTTATGTATGCTCCCTGAGATATCCTCAATTTGCCGCCTACCTATAATTCGAATTATTTAGGGAAATAGTGTGGTTTAATATAGCCTTAAAGCTAAACTTCGGCGTATTCACTAAAAGTATTGGCTGCTCTCGGCTACTCAGGTCACATACTTATGTATGCTCCCTGAGATATCCTCAATTTGCCGCCTACCTATAATTCGAATTATTTAGGAAAATAGTGTGGTTTAATATAGCCTTAAAGCTAAACTTCGGCATATTCACTAAAAGTATTGGCTGCACCCACCAACTTTAGTCACATACTTATGTATGCTCCTAGGGCTTAGCTCGATTGCCGCCTAGCGACACCACGAATTATTTAGAGGAATACGAAAGGTAGTAGTTAACTAATTTCAATAT